>CAVBAZ010000227.1:0-12266 GCA_963593515.1 Bacteroidaceae bacterium | reverse complement strand
GTGTGCTACAATCGCGTTCTGACATCCGATAAGTTTGTCTACCTCTTTGGCCGGGTGATCCCCGCCCTGTCGCTGGTGCTCAGCATGACGCTGCGGTTCGTTCCCCGCTTCAAGCAGCAGATGGACACCGTGCGGCAGGCCCAGTTCTGCATCGGACGGGACACCAACACTGGAAGCGTGTGGCAGCGGGCGCGGAAGGCCATCACCATCTTCTCCATCATGGTGACCTGGGCGCTGGAAAACGCCATCGAGACCGCCGACAGCATGAAAAGTCGGGGCTACGGCCTGAAGGGCCGCACCGCCTTTTCCCTGTTCCGCATGGAGGAGCGTGACCGCTGCACCCTGCTGTGGCTGGGCTTCTGCGGCGTGTACCTCACCTGCGGCGCCATAGCCGGAGGGCTGAAATGGTGGTACTTCCCGGCGCTGACGGGTGTGCTGGCCCAGCCCATGACCATCAGCTTTTATCTGGTGTATCTGGCTCTGTGCCTGACGCCGGTCATTTTGGACAGAAGGGAGGCGCGGGCATGGCGCTGTTCACCATCGAAAACCTGACATTCTCCTACCCGGAGCAGACGGTCCGCGCCATCGACGATTTGACGCTGACCGTGCCGGAAGGCGCGTTCGTGGTGCTGTGCGGCCCCTCCGGCTGCGGCAAGTCCACGCTGCTGCGGCAGCTGAAGCCCGCGCTGGCTCCTCACGGCGTCCGGTCGGGCCGCATCCTGTTCCGTGATACGCCGCTGGATGACGTGGACGCACGGACACAGGCTGCTCGCATCGGCTTTGTGCAGCAGTCCCCGGAGAACCAGATCGTCACCGACAAGGTGTGGCACGAGCTGGCTTTCGGACTGGAAAGTCTGGGGGAGGACACGCCCACCATCCGCCGCCGCGTGGCGGAGATGGCATCGTTTTTCGGCATCGAGGGATGGTTTTATAAGGACGTGGCGGAGCTGTCCGGCGGCCAGAAGCAGCTGCTGAATCTGGCGTCCGTCATGGCCATGCAGCCGGATGTGCTGATCCTGGACGAGCCTACCAGCCAGCTTGACCCCATCGCCGCGTCGGATTTTCTGGCGGTGCTGGGGAAGATCAACCGCGAGTTGGGTACCACCATTCTGCTGACGGAACACCGCTTAGAGGAAGCCTTCCCTCTCGCCACCACCGTGGCGGTGATGGACGGCGGGCGGCTTTTGTGTACCGGAACGCCCGCGGAGGTGGGGCAGCGACTCAAGGCCATGGGCCACCGGATGTTCCTTGCCATGCCCGCCGCCATGCGCATCTGGGCGGCGGTGGAGTCCAACATACCCTGCCCCGTCACCGTGCGGGAAGGCCGGGATTTCCTGCAGGAATTTGCCGCTCATAAGCCCCTGCTGCCGCTTCCCGAAGACCCCAAGCAGCCGAAGCGTGAGCCGGTCATCACCGTGGATGGCGCATGGTTCCGCTATGAGGAGAACAGCCCCGACGTGGTGAAGGGCCTCGATTTAACATTAGGTCGGGGCGAGTTTCTGGCGCTGCTGGGCGGCAACGGTGCAGGCAAAAGCACCACATTGAAGCTGCTGAGCGGGCTGAAAAAGCCCTATCGGGGCGACATTACCGTGTCCGGAACGCTGGGCATGCTGCCCCAGAATCCCCAAACCTTATTTGTGAAGAAAACCGTCCGCGAGGACTTGTTTGAGATATTCTCCGGCAGCAAGCTGCCGAAGCCGCAGCAGGAGGAACGCGTGGCCCGGATGGTGCAGCTGTGCCGTCTGGACACGCTGCTGGATCGCCACCCCTATGATCTCTCCGGCGGCGAGCAACAGTGGGCGGCGCTGGCGAAAGTGCTGCTTTTGCAGCCGGAAATCCTGCTGCTGGACGAGCCCACCAAGGGCCTTGACGCGGAGTTCAAGCAGCTGTTTGCGGAAATTCTCCGCGCCCTGCTGGCACAGGGTGTCTCGCTGCTGATGGTGAGCCACGACGTGGAGTTCTGCGCCCGATACGCCCACCGCTGCGCGTTGTTTTTCGACGGCAGTATCGTGACCGAGGCCACGCCTCGCGCCTTTTTCAGCGGCAACAGCTTCTATACCACCGCCGCCAACCGCATTGCCCGGCCCTTGGAGCCGCAGGCGGTGACGGCGGAGGACGTGATGACCGTCTGCGGCGGCGACGTGCCGCCCATGCCAGAGCTTCCGCTGGAGGCCCCTCCCCTGCCCCAACCGGCGGAGGAAACACCGGACTGGAAACCGAAAAAGCTGCCCCTGTGGCGCAAGGCGCTGGCGGCGGTCAGCGGTGCGGGCGCGCTGGCTATCTTCCTGTACGCCGCCAGCATCACCGAGCTTTCCAGCGCCGTCACTTCCAGCGGTCTGACGGAGCTGGGCGAAAAACAGCTGGGACTGTACCTTCTGTTCTGTGGCCTTGTGCTGGTGCTGGCGCTGGCCATCGGGCGGCGCTCCAAGCCGCCGGTGATGGCGCAGGTGCCGGTGGAAAAGCGGAAGCTGCCCAAGCGCACCGTGGCTATGGCGGTGTCCGCCCTGCTGCTGATTCCGGTGACGCTGTTCATCGGCGTGTTCTATCTCCAGCGGCAGCAATACGCCATCGTGTCGCTGCTGGTACTTTTCGAGTGTATGCTGCCCTTCTTTCTGGTGTTTGAGGGCCGCAAGCCGCAGGCCCGCGAGCTGGTGGTCATTGCCGTGCTGTGCGCCATCTCCGTGGCGGGCCGGGCCGCCTTCTTCATGCTGCCCCAGTTCAAGCCGGTGATGGCCATGACCATCATCGCCGGTGTGGCGCTGGGCGGCGAGAGCGGCTTTCTGGTGGGCGCGCTGTCCATGCTGGTGTCCAACATGTTCTTCTCCCAGGGCCCGTGGACGCCGTGGCAGATGTTCTGCATGGGCATCATCGGCTTTCTGGCGGGCGTGCTGTTCCGCAAGGGATGGCTGCGCCGCACACGGGGCAGCCTGTGCGTGTTCGGCGTGTTCAGTGCCATCGTCATCTACGGCGGCATCATGAACCCTGCGTCGGTGTTGATGTGGGCCAACACGGAAACGCTGACATGGAAGGTGCTGCTGACCTACTACGTCACCGGCTTCCCCTTGGACTGCGTTCACGCCGCCGCCACCGCCTTCTTCCTCTGGATCGCGGCGGAGCCCATGCTGGAAAAGCTGGATCGCATCAAGCTGAAATACGGTTTAATGGAATAAAGAAATGGCTGCACCATGTGGTGCAGCCATTTCTTTATTCCAAGTTACTTGGCCAAGGCTTCTGCCCACTGGCCATACTTTTCGATGTTGGCGTCGCGCTCAGCCGCATCCTTGCCCTGCGTCAGGATATAGACCTTGATCTTCGGCTCGGTGCCGGAGGGGCGCACCAGAATGGTGGTGCCGTCGGCCAACTCATAACGCAGCACGTTGCTGCCCTTCAGCTCCATTTCGGACACTGCGCCGGTGGCGCAGTCCACCACGCTGCCGTCGGTATAATCCTTGCGGCGGATGACGGCCACGCCAGAGATCTCCGCGGGCGGGTTTTCCCGCAAGGCCTTCATCAGATTCGCCATCTTCTCCAGACCGTCCAGACCGGGCATCACCAGATTGTGGGTCTTTTCGCCGTACCAGCCGTACTTTTTATACAGCACGTCCAGCGCGTCGTACAGGGTCATGCCCTGCGTGGCGTACCACGCGGCCATCTCCGTCAGCAGCAGCGACGCGGTAACGGCGTCCTTGTCCCGGACATAGTCGCCCAGCATGTAGCCGTAGCTCTCCTCATAGGAGAACACCACCTTGCCCTCGCCTGCGGATTCCAGCTGGTTCTTCTTCTCGGCCATGAACTTGAAGCCGGTGAAGGTATCGTAGCAGGTGACGCCATGGGCCTCGGCCACCTTGCGGGCCATCTCGGTGGTGACGATGGTTTTCAGCATCACGGGGTTTTCCGGCAGCTTGCCGCTGCGCTTCATGGCCCCGTACAGGTAATCGCTCAGCAGCACGCCGGTCTGGTTGCCGCTGACAGGCTGGAACTTGCCTTCCTTGTTGCGTACCATGATGCCCACACGGTCGCTGTCCGGGTCAGTGCCTACGATGAAGTCGGCCTTCACCTTGTCGGCCAGCGCGATGGCCAGATAGAAGCCCTCGGGATTCTCCGGGTTGGGAGACACCACCGTGGGGAAGTCGCCGTCAATGACCATCTGCTCCGGCACGCAGTGCAGATGCTTGATGCCCAGACGGGTCAGGGCTTCCGGCACAAGCTTGTGGCCGCAGCCGTGGAAGGGGGTATACACCACCTGGAAGGTGTCCGCCACCTTGGCGACGGAATCGTAATCGTTGACCATATCCATGACGTTGGCCATGAACTTGCGGTCGGTCTCGTCGCCCATGGTCTCGATCAGGCCGGCCTTGGCAGCCTCGTCGAAGTCCATGCGCTTCACGCCGGTGAAGATATCGATCTTCTCCAGCTCCGCGGCGATGGCGGCGGCGTGGTGGGGCGGCAGCTGCGCGCCGTCCTCCCAATAGACCTTGTAGCCGTTGTACTCCTTGGGGTTATGGCTGGCGGTGACGTTGATGCCCGCCTGACAGCCGTACTCCCGCACGGCGAAGCTCAGCTCCGGCGTAGGACGCAGAGACTCGAAGATGCGCACATGGATGCCGTTGGCGGCGCATACCTCGGCAGCGGCCCGGGCAAACTCCATGGAGTGGTGGCGGCAGTCCATGCAGATGGCCACGCCGCGCTTTTTGGCATCCTCGCCCTCGGCGCAGATCACGTTGGCAAAGCCCTGCGTGGCCCAGCGGATGACGTACACGTTCATCTGGTGCAGGCCCACCTTCATGGTGCCCCGCAGTCCGGCGGTGCCGAACTCCAGCGGGCCGTAGAACCGGCTCTCGATTTCCTTCTCGTCTCCGGCGATGGCCTGAAGCTCCTTCACCTCGTCCGCCGTCAGTGCGCCGCTATGCAGCCACTTTTCGTACTCACGCATGTAATCCAGCATCGTTTTCGTCCTCCTCTACCGCTTGTGCGTTCAGAATGTTATTGGCCTCCTCCAGCATGGTCTGAGGCACATACAGCGACGCGCCATAGCCGGAAAAGCCGTTGATGACCTTTCCCGCGCCGCCGTCCTTGTCATAGTACTTGAAGCAGGGGATGCCGTAGGCCGCCAGCATGGAGATCACCATGTCGGACTCCGCCGGGGAGTCGAAGGTCTCCTTCAGCAGCACGGCCTTCACCTTTTCGCCGTTTTCCTCCAGCGGCCAGTCCAACTCTTTCTTGTGGAAGCTCCAGGCAGACCCCCCCATAAAATCCTCCCAAAAGTCCTGCGGAAGCTCCCCCTTGTGGATCAAATCGTTCCAAAAACTCATCGTAAAACCTCCCTCGTCATTTATGATAGCGCGTGCCCTCCGCGATCTGGCACGCGCGATAGATCTGTTCCAGCAGCATCACCCGCGCCAGATGGTGGGGGAACGTCATGGGCGACATGCTCAAGCGCCAGTCGGCCTGCTTTTTCAGCGTCTCGTCCAGTCCGAAGCTACCGCCGATCAAAAACGTCACCTTGCTTTTCCCCTCCAGTGCGAAGGCCGCCAGCTTTTTCGACAGCGCCTCGCTGGAGCAGGTCTGCCCCTCGATGCACATGGCCACCACCGCGCCGCCCTCCAGCTTCTGCCGGATAGCATTGGCCTCGGTTGCCAGCGCCTTTTTGATCTCCGCCGGGGAAGGATCCTCCGGAAGGCGCGTCTCCGGCAGCTCTATGACGTCCAGCTTGCAGTAGCGGCTCAGCCGCTTGATGTACTCCGCCGCCGCGTCGGCGTAAAATTTTTCCTTCAGCTTGCCCACGCACAGTACGGTGATCCGCTGCATATGTCCACCTCGTAAAAGTAACTCAGCGCCCGCCGGTATCGCCGGGCAGACGCTGAATATGATCGTTCAATTACCCGATGCGGGCCTCTTCCCTTTCCGCCTCCGGTTCATCCACCATACAGATATCCGCGCCGACGGCACGCAGCTTGCCCACGATATCCTCGTAGCCCCGCTCGATATACTGCACATGGCTGATCTCGGTAGTGCCATGGGCGGCCAGCGCCGCGATGACCAGCGCCGCGCCGGCACGCAGGTCAGGCGCCTGCACCGGTGCGCCGGTAAAGTGATCCACGCCCTCCAGCACGGCCATCTTACCGTCCACCTGAATACGGGCGCCAAGGCGCTTCAATTCATCCACATACTTGAAGCGGTTGTTCCACACGCTCTCGGTGATCAGGCTGGTGCCGTCAGCCAGCGCCAGCACAGAAGCGATCTGGGGCTGCATATCCGTGGGAAAGCCGGGATAGGGCATGGTCTTGATATTGGTGCGCTGCAAACGGCCGGTGCGCCGCACCAGCATCTCGTCGCCGTTCTCCTCGATCTCCACGCCCATCTCCATCAGCTTGGCGCTGATGCAGTCCATGTGCTTGGGGATCACGTTGCGGATCAGCAGCTCGCCGCCGGTGGCGGCCACCGCCGCCATGTAGGTGCCCGCCTCGATCTGGTCAGGGATGATGGCATAGCTGCCGCCGTTCAGGCGCTTGACGCCGCGGATCTTAATGGAGTCCGTACCTGCGCCCTTCACATCCGCGCCCATGGAATTCAGGAAGTTGGCCAGATCCACGATATGGGGCTCACGGGCGGCGTTTTCGATCACAGTCGTGCCCTCGGCCAGTGCTGCCGCCATCATGATATTCATGGTCGCGCCCACGGACACCACGTCCAGATAGACGTTAGCGCCATGGAGATGGCCGTTCCTGGCACGGGCATTGATATATCCACCCTCCACGGACACCTGAGCGCCCATGGCGGTGAAGCCCTTGATATGCTGGTCGATAGGCCGCACGCCAAAATCGCAGCCGCCGGGCATAGCCACCGTGGCCTCGCCAAAGCGGCCCAGCAGCGCGCCCAGCAGGTAATAGCTGGCCCGGATGCGCCGTGCCAGCTCATAGCTGGGACGGGTCGAGCGGATGGTGCGGCAGTCCAGTTCTACCGCATGGGGATTCAGCACCCGCACCTTGGCGCCCAGTTCATCCAGAATGGAGAAGAACAGCGTCACGTCGCTGATCTGGGGAATGTTTTCGATCCGGCACACGCCATCCACCATCAGGGCAGCGGGGATGATAGCCACCGCCGCGTTTTTCGCGCCGCTGACCGTGACCTCGCCATACAGGGGATGACCGCCGTTGACAATATACTTATTCAAAATTTGCACCCTCTCTTCCAACTTTTACAAAGCCGCGGGCAGCGATGGAAGGTCGTCGCCGGAAACTCTGTCCGACGCTTATCTTACCCACAGCGGAAAACTTCATACGCCGGATAGCGTAGAAAGATAAACGCACAATTACATAGTAAGTATACCATAATTTTTTTCAAAAGCAAGCCGGACGTTTCATTTTCTCCCCGATTTTCAAAAGTTTTATGTCTACCGCCTGTCCATCATGGTGTAAAGAACGTGTTAGGCTTGACAGTTTCCGGTTTCCGGGGCTATAATAATAAATACTGCCTTTTCGTAATAAACGAGGTAATGATTTCATGAATATTCGATTGATCACCCGCACGGTGGGCTATATCCTGTGGGTAGAGGCGGGCTTCATGCTGCTGCCGCTGCTGGTAAGTCTGGGGTATGGCGACGGCTGCTGGAGGGCGTTTCTCTCCTCGGCGCTGCTGTGCGGTATCCTTGGCTCGCTGGGTTATCTGGTACCGGTGAAGCGGGTAAGGATGCAGGGCCGCGACGCCTACGCTGCCGTGGCGCTGGCCTGGGTGGCGCTGACGCTGCTGGGCGCGTTCCCCTATCTGCTGTCGGACACCATTCCCTCCTTCGTGGACGCGCTGTTCGAGACGGCCTCCGGCCTGACCACCACCGGCGCCACCATTCTGGATTCGGTGGAAACTATGCCGCCCAGCATCCTGTTCTGGCGCAGCGAGACACAGTGGATGGGCGGCATGGGCGTGCTGGTGCTGTTCCTCGCGCTGACGCCCCATCTGGGCGACGGCGCTTACTACCTGATGAAGGCGGAAAGCCCCGGCCCCATTAAATCCAAGCTGGTGCCCCGTGTGGGCGGCACCGCCAAGATCCTCTACACCATCTATATCGTGCTGACAGCGGCGGAGGCCGTAGCGCTGCGGATCGCGGGCATGTCATGGTTCGACGCGGTGAACCACGCCTTTACCACCATCGCCACCGGCGGCTTCTCCGTCCGCAACGGCTCCATTGCCGAGTACCATTCCGATGCCATCACATGGGTCATCGTGGTCTTTACGATTCTGGCGGGCATCAACTTCTCGCTGCTGTACGCCGTTGTTCGGGGACAGATCAAGGACGCCCTCCGCAGCGAGGAGCTGCGGTGGTATCTGTTGATCTTAGCGGTCACTATCGGCCTTATCTGCGTGGACCTGCATGTAGAGCTGGGGCAGGGCTGGTACGAATCGGCCAAGGACGCCGCCTTCCAGGCCACCACCATCATGAGCACCACAGGCTACGCCACCAAGGACTTCACCCTGTGGCCCACCTTCAGCCGCTGTATTCTGGTGCTGCTGATGTATGTGGGCGGCTGCGCCGGTTCCACCGCGGGCGGCATGAAGGTCAGCCGGTTGATGCTGCAGGTCAAGAGCCTACGGCGGGAGCTGGATCACATCATCCACCCCAACCGGGTATCCGTCATCACCATGGACGGCCAGAGCGTGGACGAGCGGGCCGTCACCTCCGCCCACATGTTTCAGGTGGCGTATCTGCTGATCCTGATGGCCGGTACGCTGGTGGTATCTCTGGATGTGCTGGGCTTTACGGAGTCCTTCGTGGCGGCGCTGACCTGCGTCAGCAACGTGGGCCCGTCGTTGGGCGCTCTCGGCCCCATGGCCAACTTCGCGCCCCTCTCGTGGTTCAGCAAGCTGGTGCTGGCCCTCATCATGCTGATGGGCCGTCTGGAGCTGATGCCCCTGCTGGTGCTGCTGAGCCCCTCCACATGGCGCAACAAGTAAACAATAGCGCTCAGACGCTTTGTCTGGGCGCTTATCTTCCCTTAATTCTGAAAGGAGCGTGTGACCTATGGCATCCGCCGGAACCAAGGATATGACCCACGGTGTTCCCTGGCGTCTTATCAGCGTGTTTGCCGTACCTATTTTCCTCAGTCAGCTGTTTCAGCAGCTCTACAACACCGCCGACGCGCTGATCGTCAGTAACTTTCTGGGCGATAACGCGCTGGCGGCCGTCAGTGCCTCCGGCCCGCTGATCTTCCTGATGGTCAGCTTCTTTGCCGGAACCGCCAGCGGCGTGGGTGTGGCCATCTCCCGCTACTTCGGCGCGGGCGACTATGACAAGGTGTCCCGCACCATCCATACCGCCGTGCTGCTGGCCGTGATCAGCGGCCTGATCCTGACCGTGATCGGCGTCGCGTTCACCCCCACGCTGCTGCGGTGGATGGCCACAGACGCGGAGGTGCTGCCCGACGCCATCGCCTATTTCCGGTGCTACTTTACCGGCGTGAGCGCAGGCGTGATGTACAACACCTTCACCGGCATCATGAACGCGCTGGGCGACAGCCGCCGCCCGCTGTACTACCTGATCGCCTCCTCCCTGACCAATGTGGCGCTGGACCTGCTGTTCGTGGGCGCGCTGGGCTGGGGCGTCTGGTCGGCGGCACTGGCCACCATCATCTCGCAGGCGGTCAGCGTGGTGCTGTGCCTGCTGCACCTGACGAAGAAGGGCACCATCTTCCAGATCCGGTGGAGCGCCCTGCGGATCGACGGCGCGCTGCTGCGGGAGATCCTGCGCTACGGCCTGCCCGCCGGCGTGCAGAACTCCGTTATCGCGCTGGCCAATGTGGTGGTGCAGACCAACATCAACTCTTTCGGCAAGGACGCCATGGCGGCCTACGGCGCGTATTCCAAGATCGAGGGCTTCGCCTTCCTGCCGGTCACCAGCTTCTCCATGGCCATCACCACCTACGTCAGCCAGAACCTCGGCGCGGGGCAGAAGGAGCGTGCCCGCCGTGGCGCACGGTTCGGTATTCTGGCGGCCCCCACCATTGCGGAGATCATCGGCGTGCTGACCTATCTGGGTGCGCCGTGGCTGATCGGCCTGTTCTCCGAAACGCCGGGCGTGCTGGAGCTGGGCGTGCTGGAGACCCGCACCATCTGCCTGTTCTACTTCCTGCTGGCCTTCTCTCACGCGGTGGCCAGCGTCTGCCGCGGCGCAGGCAAAGCGTTTGTCCCCATGGCCATCATGCTGTCTATCTGGTGCGTCATCCGCATCCTGTATATCACGCTGATGATGCATCTGTTCCACGAGATCGTCTATGTCTACTGGGCCTATCCCCTCACCTGGGCGCTCAGCTCTGTGGTGTACTTCCTGTACTTCCGCTTCTCCCACTGGCAGGACGGCTTCGACGCCAAAGTAAAAAAGGCATAAAACTTCATGCATGCGTGCTACACCACGAAAAAGCGCAAATGCCGGTGCATGAAGTTTTTGTGCATCATTTCCGGTTGCCCCGCAGGGGCGAGGAAATGGCACATTTCTTATTTTGCTATGCTTTTGCATAGCAAAAGAGACCGGTCGGTTGACCGGTCTCTTTTTTGCTTACATACCGCTGTACATCTGGAAAACCAGCACGCCGAAGCTCTCGTCCACAATGGCGGAGCCATCTTCGATCTCCACCGTCGCGCCGGGCCACAGCTCCAGCCGCTGGGCGCCGTCGTCGGAACAATAGAGGAAATCGCCATGCTCCACGCCGTCGGTATCCCGGAAGGTCGGCGCTTCCAGCACCGTCAGCACCGCGCCGGGATAGACCACGAAAATGTCGTTTTCAAATACCTGAGACGCATCCTCCCGCACGGTGCCCTTTTTGGTCAGGCACACATTGCTCACCTCCACCTTCAGTCCCTGAATGGAGAATGTCTCGGTGGTCAGCGTGGGGGCGGAGGCGGCCTGCTCCATGGCGGCCAGCATACCGTTGGCCCAGTCCCAATCCTCGTCAAAGGACGACCCATAGCTGTTGTCATTGCCCATGAACACCAGCCCCAGCAGGGTATCGCCCCGATACCGGGCCGCCACATTGCCGCAGTCGGAGAAGCCCTGCATCCGCATCTGGCTGTCCAGATACGCACCGCCCGCCCAGCCGATCTCCAACGGCTTTTCGGGCACAAGAGCGTAGTCAAACCGGTACACGTCCGCCCGGTTGCCGTCTTCGGTGGCGTACTGCCACACCTTGGTAAAGCGGGTCAGCTGATAGGCGGTAAATTCGCCGGGATTGGTGGCGTAGTTGTCCAGCGCCCGCTGCATCACCGCGTCGAGCTGGGGCTTGAACTCCTCATAGGACGCCTGGTCGATGGTCTCGGCATAGTCCCGGCTGTGGCGCACAAGGTCATAGAGGGTCTTATCCCGGAAATACGCCTTGTCATCCCCGTCGAACTGCACACAGACGATGTTCTCCTGCAAATTGCACCCCATCTTAAGCTGGCCGAGGTTGGTCTCCAGCCGCCACATGGCCAGGGCATCCACAGGATATCCGGCAGCTGCGGCTTCCTCTTCCGTGATCTGCTTGTGGGTGGACGCCATATGCAGCGCGTCGACCACCTGCTGCGCCGTCACCAGCGGATATGTGTACGGGCTGATCTCTTCCAGATCCTCCGGCTGGATCGATTCCATCCGCCCCTTAGTCGTAACGTAGCTCTTTTGGCTTTTTCTCACCAGCTCATAGAGGGTATGATCCCGGAAATAGGCGAAGAGCTGCGCTTCCGGATCATAAACCGACGACAGGCCCGCCGTAAAATCCATCACATGCACGATATCCGCCGTATCTCCGCAGGACAGTGACAGGTCATGGCCTTTTTCCACGTTGACAAACACCAGATAGCGCGTTTCCGCAGAGCTGTCTTGCTCCGCCCTCTGCGCTTCTTCCGCCGTGATCTCATGGGCGGCGGCACCGTTCATGGCCTTCACCAGCCGTCCCAGCGTAATATCGGGATACTTCGTCACATCCCAGTCGGCGACATCATCCGCCGTCAGCTCCGCCATCATCGCGGCAATGGGGCCAAGATCAGTGGAAGCTTCGGCCTTCTTCGCTCCCGTGAAGGTGCAGGCGATGCACAGCGCCGCGGCCAGCACCACCACAATGGCGGCGGTCACCGCCGTGCGGGGCTTCTTCGCCAGCAGGACGATCCGCTCATGGAGGCTGGTCTTGCCGCCGTCCATGGTGGTGGCCGTCAGCAGCACATGGGAGCCGGGGCCGCAGGCCATGCGGATCAGCGTGCGGCCATAGGCGGCCCGCTCGCTCTCGCCCAGCGTGCGGATGGTGGCC
>CAVBAZ010000226.1:0-11387 GCA_963593515.1 Bacteroidaceae bacterium | reverse complement strand
ATTTTTAACAGGGGATAGCGCGGGCGGATCCTTAAACCGCAGGTTTAAGTGGCGTTTTTGGGTACTTTTGCCGCCACAGGCAAAAGTACCTCGCGCCGAAGCGCGAAACATCTTAATTCCTACTATACCCCAAAAACTGCCGTTTTACTCCCGCACCATGGCCAGCGTCAGACACAGCACCTCCGCCGCGCCCGCCGCCTTCAGCACGCGGGCGCACTCGCCCAGCGTGGAACCGGTGGTGCAGATATCGTCCACCAGCAGCAATCGCTTTCCTGCGAACTGCTCCGTCGACACCGCCTCATACACGCCCAGCACGTTGGCCCGGCGTGCGGCGGCATCGTCAAGGCCGGACTGGGGCGGGTTATCCGTCACCTTCCGCAGCGTTTCCAGCGGGGCCACGTGCCAGTCCACGCACATGCTGGCGGTGAGATAGCGGGCCTGATCGTAGCCCCGCTTTTTCAGCCGCTTCTGGCTGACCGGCACCCATGTGATGGCGTCAAATTCGCCGCTGTACCGCTCGGCGGCGGTCTGGGCCATCAGGCGTCCGAAGGCGTCCAGTCCGCCCAGCTTTCCCTTGAACTTGAAGGCCAGAATGGCGTCCCGCACCGGCCCCTCATAGTAAAGCGGCGCGGTGCAGCGGCCAAAGTCCGCGCCCTGCCGGAGCTCCCCGCACCGGGGGAGGGTGGTCTCACATTTGTCACACACCAGCGTTTTCCCCGTCAGCTTGCCGCAGAAGGGACATTTCCGGGGAAAGAACACACTGAGGATATCGTCGGTGATCTTGTTCAGCTCGTCATTAAAGCCCATGGCTCATTGCCTCCTCCCGCAGTCTCCGCCGCAGGCCGCTGTAACGGCGCTGCTGCCTGTCATTGGCCGCCATCTGGCCGGGGGCCACATCGTCGCCCACCAGTACCAGCAGCTCACGCGCCCGTGTGATGGCGGTATACAGCACGCCCCGCACCATCAGCGCCGGGGCCACCGCCGCCGACACCAGCACCACGCAGCGGTACTCGCTGCCCTGTGCCTTATGTACCGTCATGGCGTAGGCCATGTCCAGCTGATTGAGAAGGTCGGCGGTATACACGCAGGTGCGGTCATCAAATTGAATGGTGATCAGCTCGCCGGAGGGGTCGATCTCCTGAATGACGCCTACGTCGCCGTTGAAGATGCCCGCGCCCATGGAGCCGTCGTCCTTCTCCCACACCACGTCGTAGTTGTTGCGGGTCTGCATGACCCGGTCGCCTTCGCGGAACACCATGTCGCCCCACAGCTTCTGCCGCTTGTTGGCGGCGGGCGGGTTCAGCGCCGCCTGTAAGGCGCGGTTCAGGTTCACCGTGCCGCACACGCCCTTGCGGGTGGGGGACAGCACCTGTATCTGATCCGCCGAGATGCCCATGTTGTCCGGCAGCCGCTGCTGGCACAGCTCCACCACCGTCTGCACCAGACGGTCGGGGGCCCGGCGGCACAGGAAGAAAAAGTCGTTCTGGGTGTTTTTCAGCTCCGGCGGCTGGCCCAGATTCACGGCGTGGGCGTTGCGGATAATGGCGCTCTTCTCCGCCTGACGGAAGATCTCCGTCAGGGACACGGCGGGCACCACGCCGCTGCGCAGCAGGTCGCCCAGCACATTGCCCGCCCCTACGGAGGGCAGCTGATCCGGGTCGCCCACCATCACAAGGCGGCAGCCGGGCCGCATGGCCCGCAGCAGCGATGCTATCAGTTCCAGATCCACCATGCTCATTTCGTCCACAATAACGGCGTCGGCCTCCAGCGGCTCCTTCTCATTCTTGCGGAAGGTCACCTCGCCGGTCAGCTCGTTCCAGCTCATGCCCAGCGCCCGATGGATGGTCTGGGCCTCCTTGCCGCACAGCTGGCTCATTCGCTGGGCGGCGCGGCCCGTGGGCGCCAGCAGCACGGTATCCAGCCCCATCCGGTCGAACAGGGCCACGATGCCCCGCACGGAGGTGGTCTTGCCGGTGCCGGGGCCGCCGGTCAGCAGCAGCACGCCCTTTTCCGCCGCCAGCGCCACGGCGCGGCGCTGCTCCGGCGCATAGGCGATGCCCTGCTGCTTTTCGATATCGCCGATGATCCTGTCCACATCCCGGCCAAAGTCCCAGTCGTCGCCGCAGGCGGCGGCCAGACGCTTGGCCACATAGACCTCCGCCTCGTACATCCGCCGCAGATAGCAGCCCTCCACGTTGGCGATGGGCTTGCACACCACGGCAAAGCGCTCACACAGGTCGTCCAGCGCCTTTTCCACCGCTTCTTCGCTTACGCCGATCAGCTCCATAGTGGCGGCGATCAGTTTGGGCCGGGGCAGGAACACATGGCCGTTGGAAAGGTTGTGGTTCAGCTCGTACAGCACTGCCGCCTCAGTGCGGCAGGGGGAGTCCCCGTCAAAGCCCATGGACAGGGCAATCTCATCGGCGGCGGCAAAATCCACGCCGCAGCGCTCGTCGGTGAGAAGATAGGGGTTGTCCTTCAATTTCTCCAGCGTCTCGTCACCGTAGGCGCGCAGAAGGCCCATGGCCAGCGTTACCGGCAGGTCGTACCGGCCCAGGAACTCCATCACTCGCCGCAGGCCCGTCAGGCTGCGGAAGGCCGTGGAGATCTCCGTGGCCTTCTTTGCCGTGATGCCCTTGAGGGTGGACAGCTTCTCCGGCTCCTCCTCGATGACGCGGAGGGTGTCGGTGCCGAAGCGCTCCACCAGCCGCGCGGCAGTAGCGGGGCCCACGCCCTTCAGCACTCCGGAGGAGAGGTAGCACACGATGTCGTCCTCCTCCCGGGGCATGCGGCGCTCCACCAGCTCGGCGGTCATCTGCACGCCGTAGGTGGGGTGGTTGACCCACACGCCGGTAACGGTCATGCCCTCACCGGCAGCGGCAAAGGGGATGCAGCCCACCACAGTGACCAGCTCGCCCTGGTCGGTCAGCAGGCTCAGCACCGTATATCCGTTTTCCTCGTTCTGGAACACCACGTTTTCCACAGTGCCCTCAATGGTACCGCGTTCCCCCATGGGTCTCCCCCCGTTTCTTCAGTGTAATGTTGGGGTCGCGCCGCGCGGCCTGTTCCGCCCGCGTGCGTCCCTCGTCAGAAAGTCCTTCGTCTACCAGCACCACGTTCAGGCCCTCCAGCTGCCGCAGCAGCCGGTCCAGCTCCGCCGCGTCGCCGGTCAGCGGGACGAAAACCGCTGTGCTGCCGTCCCGTTTCGGGCGCAGCACCCAGTCAAACAGCACCCACAGCACCGCCGCGATGCCGACGGCCTCCAGAAATGCCGCCACGCCCTCCCAGAAAAGCGCCATATCGTCCCCTCCCCCTTGCTATCCTATGCGGAAAGAGGACAGATGTGCCTTTACCGGGCCAGCATCTTTTTGAGATACTGTCCTGTGTAGGACTCCGGTACTGCCGCTACCTGCTCCGGCGTGCCGGTGGCCACCACCGTGCCGCCGCCGACGCCGCCCTCCGGCCCAAGGTCGATCAGGTAGTCGGCGCATTTGATGACATCCAGATTGTGCTCGATCACCAGCACGGTATTGCCGCTGTCCACCAGCCGCTGCAAAACGGCCAGCAGCTTCTTCACGTCGTCGGCGTGTAATCCGGTGGTGGGCTCGTCCAGAATATAGATGGTGCGTCCCGTGGAGCGCTTGGAAAGCTCCGTAGCCAGCTTGACGCGCTGTGCCTCGCCGCCGGACAGGGTGGTGGAGGACTGGCCCAGCTTTACATAGCCGAGGCCCACGTCCTGTAAGGTTTGCAGCCGGTCAGCAATTTTGGGCAGGGCGGAGAAGAAGGGCAGCGCCTCGTCCACCGTCATGTCCAGCACATCGGAGATGGATTTTCCTTTATAGCGCACCTCCAGCGTCTCACGGTTATATCGCTTGCCGTGGCACACCTCGCAGGGAACGTACACGTCCGCCAGGAAGTGCATCTCGATCTTCAGCACACCGTCGCCGCAGCAGGCTTCGCACCGGCCGCCCTTGGTGTTGAAGGAGAACCGGCCGGGGCCGTAGCCCCTTGCCTTTGCGTCAGGCAGAGAGGCGAACAGGTCGCGAATGTCGTTGAACAGGTTGGTATAGGTGGCGGGGTTGGAGCGGGGCGTTCTGCCGATGGGGCTCTGGTCGATGTTGATGACCTTGTCCAGATGCTCCTCGCCCTCGATGGCGTCATGCCTGCCGGGATGGGCCTTCATGCGGTTCAGGTCAGCCCCCAGCCGCTTGAAGATGATCTCGTTCACCAGTGAGCTTTTGCCGCTGCCGGATACGCCGGTGACGCAGGTCAGGGTGCCCAACGGTATTGATACGTCGATGTTTTTCAGGTTGTTCTCCCGTGCGCCCCGTACCGTCAGCCATTTGCCGTTTCCGGCGCGGCGGCACTCCGGCACCTCGATGCGTTTTTTGCCGCTGAGGTACTGGCCCGTCAGGCTGTTGGGATCGGCCATCACCTGCTCCGGCGTTCCGGCGGACACCACCTGTCCGCCCAGCGCGCCCGCGCCGGGGCCGATGTCGATCAGCCAGTCAGCGGCACGCATGGTGTCCTCGTCATGCTCCACCACGATCAGGGTGTTGCCCAGATCGCGCAGCCGCCGCAGGGTGTCCAGCAGCTTGTCGTTGTCCCGCTGGTGCAGGCCGATGGACGGCTCGTCCAGAATATACAGCACGCCCATGAGGCTGCTGCCGATCTGGGTGGCCAGACGGATGCGCTGACTCTCGCCGCCGGACAGGGTGCCGGAGGAGCGGCTGAGGGTCAGGTAGCTGAGCCCCACCGACTGCAAAAACCGCAGGCGGGAGCCGATTTCCTTCAAAATCTGGGCGGCGATCATCTGCTGGTTGCCGGTCAGGGTCAGCCCGTCAAAGAACGCGATCTCGTCATCCACCGGCATATCCGTGGCGTCAAAGATGGACAGGTCGCCCACGGTGACGGCCAGCGCTTCCGGCCGCAGCCGCTTGCCCTGACAGGCGGGGCAGGGGCAGGCCGCCATAAAGGATTCGATTTCCTTCTTGCTGGCGTCGGACTGGGTCTCCACATAGCGCCGCTCCAGATTGTTCGCGATGCCCTCAAAGGCCTGATGCAGCGTGCCCTTGCCCCGGGGCTGGTCGTATTCCAGCGTCAGCTTCTCGCCCTTTGTGCCGTAGAGGATGATGTCCTTCACCTCGTTGGACAGCTGGGCGTAGGGGGTGCGGAGAGAGAAGTTATAGCGCTTGCTGAGCGCGTCGAAGTACATGCGGGAGATGCCGTCGGAGCGGATGGAGTTCCATCCGGTGGCTACCACCGCACCATCCAGAATGGACTTGCTCTCGTCGGGGATCACCAGCGTGGGGTCTACCTTCAGCTGCATACCAAGGCCCATACAGGTGGGGCATGCGCCGAAGGGACTGTTGAAGGAGAACAGCCGGGGCGCCAGCTCCTCGATGGACACGCCGCAGTCCTCGCAGGCGTAGTTCTGGGAGAAGGACAGATCCTGTCCCTCCTTCAGCAGATTCACCGTCACAAGGCCGCCGGTCAGGTTGGAAGCGGTCTCCACGCTGTCGGTGAGGCGGGTGGCGATATCGGCGCGGACGATCAGGCGATCCACCACAATGTCGATTTGATGCTTGAAGGTCTTGGAGAGCTTGATCTCCTCATCCAGCTCGTGCATCTCGCCGTCGATACGGGCGCGGACGTAGCCGCTGCGGCGGGCGTCCTCCAGCACCTTGGTGTGTTCGCCCTTGCGGCCCCGTACCACCGGGGCCATCACCTGAATACGGGTGCCCTCCGGCAGGGCCATGATCTGGTCGATGATCTGGTCAATGGTCTGCTGGCGAATTTCTTTTCCGCACTTGGGGCAGTGGGGCACGCCTACCCTCGCCCACAAAAGGCGCATATAGTCATAGATCTCCGTTACCGTACCCACGGTGGAACGGGGATTCTTGCTGGTGGTTTTCTGGTCGATGGAGATGGCAGGGGACAGTCCGTCGATATAGTCCACATCGGGCTTGTCCATCTGACCCAGGAACATCCGGGCATAGCTGGACAGGCTCTCCACATAGCGGCGCTGGCCCTCGGCGTAAATGGTGTCAAAGGCGAGGGAGCTTTTGCCGCTGCCGGACAGGCCCGTCAGCACCACCAGCTTATCGCGGGGGATGGTCACGTCAATGTTTTTCAGGTTATTCTCCCGCGCGCCTTTGATGAAAATTTCCTTTTGCATGGTATTCCTCGATTCTGCGTGATTTGGTGCAGATAAGTTTAGTAAATTGAATTTTTAATGTCAATGGGGGATTAAAAGGTTTTGTGTTTTTGCGTGAGGGGTGTTTCGTGGCCCCGGCCACGAGGTACTTTTGCCCGCAGCGGCAAAAGTACCCAAAAACGCTGCTTGAAACCGCAGGTTTCAAGACTTCCTGCACGCTGTTTTGCGGTGTAAATTTGTGTCCCTTTGCCGCGCGGTCACGGAGAATTGCTGTTATCGCTGCGTATGACGAATCGACTTTCGTCTTGCGCCGCTGCCGCTCATACTCCTGACGGTAGAACCCAAAGCATTGTTCAGCGGCGGCCTGTGGTCAGGCCGCCCTACGCATACCACCGATAGAACTCCGTAGGGCGGGGTGACCACACCCCGCCGCGTATCGCGCCGTGGTTCTTGTGGTCGGTTGTAGGGGGCGATGCCCTCATCGCCCCGCCGTTTGTCGGAGCGGTTATCGTATGCCGAACGGGCCGATGTGGGCATCGGCCCCTACGAAAGCACACAAAACCTTCCTTTTATACGACCACATCCGCTGTTTTCGCCCGGAGGAGATTCAGCAGATCGCCCGGCTTTACCTGCACCTGATGGCCGATCTTTCCGGCGGAGACGGCGATCAGATCCAGCTCGTTCACCGTCTCGTGGAACACGGTGGGGAACTGCTTTTTCATGCCCACGGGGGAGCAGCCGCCGTGGACGTAGCCTGTCAGGGGCAGCAGCTCCTTCTGGGGCAGCATGGCGATGGACTTCTCCCCCACCGCCTTGGCGGCCTTCTTCAAATCAAGATTTTCCGCCACGGGGATATCGAACACATAGTATGCCCCGCTGGCGCCCTTTGTCACCAGCGTTTTGAACACACTGGCGGCATCCAGCCCCGTCTCCGCCGCCACCGACACGCCGTCGATGGGGCCGTTGGGGTCGTAGGAAAAGGCGGTATAGGGGATCTTCTTCTGATCCAGCGTCCGCATGACGTTGGTTTTTTCTTCCTTGTTCTTTGCCATAGAGACAACCTCCTTGTCATTCGATGGTCTTATCGGTAAATTGCAATCAATGACAATACGAGAATATGTACGGGGTAAAAGGCGTAAAAGCCGTACTGCACCGCTTTGTTGGAAAAGCCCCGCTGGCCGTTATAGAGCCAGATAGGCACCAGCGCCCACAGACACCACAGCTCGATGGACAGCACGCCGCCCATGACGGCGATGGAGAAAAACGCCACCCCATACGCCTCGGCGGCCATTTTCACCACCCTACCATAGCGGGAGCGTTGGCAGGCGTAGAACGCAGCCACCAGCAGCATGCCCCAGCCGCCGTAGTCGGTGCCAGCCAGCTCCAGCAGCCAGTAGGCGGCCACCATGACCGCACCCGTCAGCACAAAGGCGGGCACGGTGCGCTTTTTCAGCGCCCAGTCCATGAGCCAGCACACCAGCGCACCGGCCAGCAGCGTCCACAGCACGTTCTGGTCATAGGGGTTCCACACCCAGCCAGCGGTCATCAGGTTGAAGGGGATCTCCGACAGCAGGGCAAACACCAGCAGCCGCGCCGCGTACTTCTTCCGGTCGTGGGTGTATATGCAGCCCTCGGCGATCAGAAAACAGAAGATGGGGAAGGCGATCCGCCCGATGCACCGCAGCCACATGACGCCGGGAAACAGCGTATGGCCCATGTGGTCGATGAACATGGTGCAGATGGCAATGAGCTTCAGGTGGAAGCCGTTGAGGACTCGGACTCTTTGCATGGTTTGTCTCCTTTCGCCAGCAGGATGACGCAGCCGAACACGCAGCTGACGCCCAGTACCGTCCAGATGGTCAGCGCCTCGTGGAACACGAGGATGCCCACCAGCGTCTCCACCACCGGCTCGATGTTGGTGATGATGGAGGCCTTGCCGCTCTCCACGCCCTCAAGGCCCCTAGTGTAGAAGATATAGGGCAGCACCGTGGCCACGATCACCACGCCGAACATGCCCAGCGGGCCTGTGGGCTGGTGGAGCAGCGCGGGCAGCACGGAGAAGTCCGCGAAGAAAAGGGAGCCCAGGCCCGCCACCAGAAATGTCCAGTAGATCATGGTATAGCTCTCGTAATGGGCAAGGCCGTAGTGGGCGAACACGGTATAGCTGGCGTAGCACATGCCGGAGACCACGCCCAGCGCGATGCCTGTCCACGAGGCGGTCATCTCGCCGCTCAGCATGCCGCTGACCATGACGCAGCCCAACAGCGACACCACCAGCGCAATGATCTTCCGGCGGGTCAGGGGCGTTTTCCACAGCACAGCGCTGATGAGCACTACGAAGGAGGGCGCCAGATACAGCAGCACCGCCGCCACGGACAGGGAGCACATGGTCTGGCACTGGAAGTACACCAGACTCAGCAGCAGAATACTGATCAGGCCGGAGCACAGGAAAATGGGCAGATGCTTCAGCTTGATGCGGAACACCTGCCGGTGGAACAGGCCGAACACCACCGTCAGCACCAGCAGCGTGCCGAAGTTGCGGATGAATACCCGGTTGCCCAGCGACGCGCCCGCCTCGGTCAGCAGGCGGTTGGAAAAGCCAATGAAGCCCCAGCACACGGCACTGAGGATCACATAGATATAGGAGAGATACTTTTTCATTGGTTCGTTCTCGGTTCGTTTGGATTTTTTGATTTTCGCAGGCCCGGCATCATTTGCCGCCTCGCAGTTCGATGATCTGGTCACGCAGCAGCGCGGCGTACTCGAATTCCAGCATCTTGCTGGCGGCCTTCATTTCCTTTTCCAGACGGGCGATGGTCTCGGCCCGCTCCCGGTCGCTGAGCTTCTTCTTGGAAAGCTGGGACGCCTCCTCGGCGCTGTGGCTGATCTCCACCATCTCCCGCACGCTCTTGCGGATGGTGCGGGGCGTGATGCCGTGGGCCTTATTGAACTCGTCCTGCAACTTCCGGCGGCGCTCCGTCTCGTCCATGGCGGCCCGCATGGAGGGCGTCACCGTGTCGGCGTAGAGGATCACCAGACCCTCGGCGTTGCGGGCGGCGCGGCCAATGGTCTGGATCAGGCTGGTCTCGCTGCGGAGGAAGCCCTCCTTGTCGGCGTCCAGTATGGCCACCAGACTGACCTCCGGCAGATCGAGGCCCTCACGCAGCAGGTTGATGCCCACCAGCACGTCGAACTCGCCCAACCGCAGGTCGCGGATGATCTCCATGCGCTCCAGCGCCGCCACGTCGGAGTGCATGTACCGCACCCGGATACCGTTCTGGCGGAAGTGGGCGGTCAGGTCCTCCGCCATCCGCTTGGTGAGGGTGGTCACCAGTACCCGCTCGTTCCGCTCTGCGCGGGCGCGAATTTCGGCGGACAGGTCATCGATCTGTCCCACCACGGGCCGCAGCTCGATACGGGGATCCAGCAGGCCCGTGGGGCGGATCACCTGCTCCACCACCTGGTCGGCGTGCTGCCGTTCGTAATCGCCGGGGGTGGCGGAGACGTAGATGGCCTGATGGAACCGCTCCTCGAACTCCTCGAATTTCAGGGGACGGTTATCAAAGGCGCAGGGCAGGCGGAAGCCATAACGCACCAGGCTCTCCTTGCGGGCCCGGTCGCCGTTGTACATGGCCCGCACCTGCGGCAGCGTCACATGGCTCTCGTCCACGAACAGCAGGAAGTCGTCGGGGAAGAAGTCCAGCAGCGTCATGGGCGGCGACCCGGCGGGCCGCTGGGAAATGATGCGGGAGTAGTTCTCGATGCCGGAGCAGTAGCCCAGCTCGGTCATCATCTCCATGTCGTATTCCGTCCGCTGGCGCAGGCGCTGGGCCTCCACCAGCATGTTGTTTTCCTCAAAGTATTGCAGACGCTCCGCCAGCTCCTTCTTGATCTGAGCCATGGCGGCGTCCATCTTGTCCTTGGGGGTAACGTAGTGGCTGGCGGGGTAGATGGCCACGTGGTTCAGGGTTTTCATGGCCGCGCCGGTGACGGGATGGAACTCGGTGATACGGTCGATCTCGTCGCCGAAGAACTCCACACGGATGGCACGGTCTTTATAATAGGCGGGGTACAGCTCCACCGTGTCGCCCCGGACCCGGAACACGTTCCGCTGGAAGGCCACGTCGTTGCGCTCGTACCGGTCCTCCACCAGACGGCGCAGCAGCTCGTCCCGATCCATGGTCATGCCGGTACGCAGGGAGATCATCATGCGGGCGAAGTCGTCCGGCTCGCCCAGACCGTAGATGCAGCTGACGGAGGACACCACGATCACGTCACGCCGCTCCAGCAGGGCGCAGGTGGCGGAAAGCCGCAGGCGGTCGATCTCCTCGTTGGTGGAGGCGTCCTTCTCGATATAAGTATCGGTGTGGGGGATATAGGCCTCCGGCTGGTAGTAGTCGTAGTAGGAGACAAAGTACTCCACGGCGTTTTCCGGGAAGAACTCCCGGAACTCCTCGCACAGCTGGGCGGCCAGCGTCTTGTTGTGGGCCAGCACCAGCGTGGGGCGCTGCACCTGCTCGATGACCTTGGCCATGGTATAGGTCTTGCCGGAGCCGGTAACGCCCTTGAGCACCTGCTCGCGCAGGCCAAGATCCACGCCCTCGGCCAGCTTTTCGATGGCCTGCGGCTGGTCTCCGGCGGGGGAATATTCGGAATGGACTTTGAATTGAGGCATAGGGGTTTCTCCTTTGGAGTGTTTCGCGCCCATCAGGCGCGAGGGGGTGTTCCGCGCCCCGGCGCGGGTCACTTTTGGCCGCTGTCCCAAAAGTGACCAAAAGGACAGCTTAAACCTGCGGTTTAAGAATCCGCGCACGCTATGCTGCGTTGTATATTTGCAGCCTTTTACCGCGCGTTCGCGGGAGATATTTGATTTCGCTGCGCATGACGCATCGACTTCCCTCCTGCGCCGCTGCCGCTCACGCGCTCAACGGTAGAACCAAAAGCGTTGTTCGGCGTAGGCATCAGCGGCAGCGGCGCTGATGCAGAGACGATCCTTTTAACGAAACGAAAAAGAAAATTTTATGTGAACATGTGGTATGCATTTACGATTTCGTGCAACGCATAGCGCGCCCGGAAGTGAAGGAACCGGAGGTTCCTTCCGGTGTTTTTGCCTACTTTTGTCACTGTTGACAAAAGCAGGTCGCTCCGGAGCGCGAAACTCTCCTGAGGCAAAAGTTAAACTAAATACCCGCTTTGGTTCATACTGACATAATCCCCGTCCGCCACGATG
>CAVBAZ010000225.1:0-7705 GCA_963593515.1 Bacteroidaceae bacterium | reverse complement strand
TTTCTTCAAAATTTTCTTGCATCACCTACTTGACTTCATACCATTGGACTTTCTGAAAGCGGTGGCTTATTTGGTGTAGTAGTCGATGATCGTCCGGGGCAGAAGTCCGGTAATGAAAGCGCTGCTTTCCGCAGCGGCCTTTGCCTGCGCCAGCGTGGCGGGCAGCGTCCGGAACTGGGCCTTGACCTGCTCCGGCGCACTGAAGAAGTTGATGTCCGCCGCCTCCGGCAGCACCAGCCGGCGGCGGATGCCGTCCAGTCCGGCGTGGATCAGCAGGGTAAAGGCCAGATAGGGATTGCACAGCGGGTCGGGGGAGCGCAGCTCCGCCCGGCGGTACTCGCCCTGCGCGGCGGGGATGCGGATCAGCTGGGAGCGGTTCTCGCTGGACCATGAGATGTAGCGGGGCGCCTTATTGCTGCCGAACCGGTGATAGGAGGCATCCACCGTATTGAGGAACGCCGTCAGCTCCGGAATATGAGACAGGATACCGGCAATGATCTGCGGCATCACGTCGGCACCGTTGGCGCTCTGGGCGGAGATGTTGATGTGCATGCCGTTGCCGGGCTGGCCGTTCAGGGGCTTGGGGGAGAAGTCCGCCGCCAGTCCGTTGCGCACCGCCACGGTGTTGACCACTGCACGGAAGGTGACGGCATTATCCGCCGCAGTCAGCGGCTCGGAGTACCGGAAGTCGATCTCGTTCTGGCCGGGGCCCTGCTCGTGGTGGGAGCACTCAGGCCGGATGCCCATTTGCTCCAGCGTCAGGCAGATCTCCCGCCGGACGTTTTCGCCCTTGTCCTCCGGAGCAATGTCCATGTAACCGGCGTGGTCGTAGGGCTGCTTGGTGGGCTCGCCCAGTTCGTCCCGGTGGAAGAGATAGAACTCCATCTCCGTGCCGAAGGCGAAGGTGACGCCCATTTCCGCTGCCGCGGCGATGGCCTGCTTCAAAAGCTGGCGGCCGTCCGCCTCGAAGGGCGTGCCGTCAGGACGGGCGATGCCGCAGAACATCCGGGCCACCCGCCCGTGATCCGGCCGCCACGGCAGCATGCACAGCGTGCCGCTGTCGGGCCGGAGGAACAGGTCGGAGCGCACCTCGTCGCCGAAGCCCGGAATGGCCGAAGCGTCAAAGGCGATACCATATTCAAACGCACGGTCAAGCTCATCCGGATGGATGGAGATATTCTTCTGCTTTCCGGACAGGTCGCAGAATGCCAGACGGATGAACTTCACGTCCTCCTCCGCCACATACTGCTTGATCTCGTCCTTTGAATACTTCATAATGCGATCCTGCCTTTCGTCAGTTTGCCACATACATCTGTTGATAGGGGTTCTTGCTGTCCGGTGTGATCACGGTATAGGGGCTGCTCAGCATGGACGCGGCGTCGCAGCCGAACAGGCGGCAGTATTCCCGCACATAGGGCGCAAACTCCGCAAAGTCCTCTGCCGTGGCCGGACGTGAGGTCACCTGCGGCGGAAACTGTACGTTGCGTACGTCGCCCCGGAACACCATCTTTCCGCCGTGCATGCCGGTACAGGGGAAGAAGCCCACCACGGGCCGCTCGTCGGTATGCAGCGCCAGTACCAGTATCAGGCCGCCCGCCTGATATTCGCCAAGAAAGCTTCCTGCCCGCCCGCCGATGACGATGACGGGCTTGTGTTCCTTGTAGGCCTTCATATGGATACCGGCCCGGTAACCGGCGTTGCCCTGTATGTAGATCTCGCCGCCCCGCATGGCGTAGCCTGCCGCGTCTCCGGCGCTGCCATGGATCACGATGCGTCCGGCGCTCATGGTGTCGCCCACAGCGTCCTGCGCGTTGCCGTTGACGGTGATCTCTGCCCCGTTGAGATACGCGCCCAGCGCGTTGCCGGGAACGCCGTTGATCTCCAGCTTTTTATCGCTCATACCGGCGGCGATGAACCGCTGGCCCAGACAGCCGCAGATGCGGCATTCTTTTCCGGCCTGACCTATGGTCTCGTTCAGCTCGGAGAAGGAGAGGGCGTTGGCCTCAATGAAGTTCATATTGTACCACACCTCCTGTTGTTTTTCCATGTGTTTTTTCATAAAAAATCGTGATAGCAGCCATTTCATTCTCCCGCGTGGGCGATGCCGAGGATCGCCAGCTCCTTTTCCGTCAGATGTACGCCCCGCAGCATGACACGGTTGCCCCGCAGAGCCTCAATGGAGTTGATGCCCATGCCGCCCATCATTTCCTTGATCTCGTGCTTCCATGCGGTCACCAGATTCACCAACCGCTGCGTAGCCTCGTCGGGATCCAGCCGCTTTACCAGATCGGGCCGCTGGGTGGCGATGCCCCAATTGCAGCGCCCCGTCTGGCAGCTGCGGCACAGATGGCAGCCCATGGCCAGCAGCGCCGCCGTGGCGATATAGCAGGCATCCACACCCAGCGCGATGGCCTTCACCACATCCGCCGCCGAGCGGATGCTGCCGCCTGCGATCAGGGAAACGCTATTGCGGATGCCCTCGTCACGGAGCCGCTGATCCACCGCCGCCAGCGCCAGCTCAATGGGGATGCCCACATTATCCCGGATGCGGGTGGGCGCCGCACCGGTGCCGCCCCGGAAGCCATCAATGGCGATGATGTCCGCGCCGCTGCGGGCAATGCCGCTGGCGATGGCGGCAATGTTGTGGACAGCCGCCACCTTGACGATGACCGGCTTTTTGTACTGGGTGGCCTCCTTCAGGGAGTAGACCAGCTGCCGCAGATCCTCAATGGAGTAGATGTCGTGGTGGGGAGCGGGGGAGATGGCGTCCGCGCCCTCCGGGATCATGCGTGTGCGGGACACGTCTGCCGTGATCTTAGCGCCGGGCAGATGGCCGCCGATGCCGGGCTTTGCGCCCTGTCCCATCTTGATCTCGATGGCCGCGCCGGTGTTCAGGTATTTCTCCTGTACGCCGAACCGGCCCGAGGCCACCTGTACGATGGTGTTTTCGCCGTAGCAGTAGAAGTCTTCATGCAGGCCGCCCTCGCCGGTGTTGTAATAGATGCCCAGCTCACGGGCGGCGCGGGCCAGGCTCTCGTGGGCGTTGTAGCTGATGGAGCCGTAGCTCATGGCGGAGAACAGGAGGGGCACCGACAGCTCCAGCTGGGGCGGCAGGTCGGTACACAGGGTGCCGTCGGCATTGCGGCGGATGGCGGAGGGCTTTTTTCCCAGAAACACCCGCGTCTCCATAGGCTCCCGCAAGGGGTCGATAGGCGGGTTCGTTACCTGGGAGGCGTTGATGAGGATGTTGTCCCAGTACACCGGCAGGGGCTTGGGGCTGCCCATGGAGCTGAGCAGCACACCGCCGGTGGCCGCCTGCTTGTAGATCTCCTTGATGGTATCGCTCTGCCAGTTGGCATTCTCCCGGAGACAGCAGTCGTTCTTTACGATCTTCAGCGCGTGTGTGGGACAGAAGGAGACGCAGCGCTGACAGTTGACGCACTTTGTCTCGTCGCTGAGCATCCGCTTGCCCTCGCTGTCGTAGGTGTGCACGCCGTTGGCGCACTGCTTCTCGCAGACGCGGCAGCAGGTGCAGCGGGCGTCGTTGCGAATCACCTCAAATTCCGGTATGATGTAATTGACGGACATCAATAGGCACCTTCTTTCACTTTTACGATGAAGGGTTCGCCGCCCATGGGCGCATAGAAATGCTCCGCGTTGGGCTCCATGACGCGGATGGCGGCCTCTTCGCTGGCGATAAACACCCGGTCGTCCTTCTCCGCCGTCACCATGGAGCGGAGCTTCAAACGGTCGTTCAGCGCCATCAGCCCGCCGTTGAAGCCCAGAATGATGGAGAACGGCCCTGTGATCAGCAGACTGGGATACATGGTGCGCAGATACGTCAGCTGCCGTGCCATCGGTGCGGCCTTGCCACGGATGGTGCTCCAGAAGGGGGCGGCGATCACCGACGCCGTTTCCTCCAGTGTCAGGCCCTGCCGCCGCAGGAGGTAGTCAGCAATGTAGGTGATGACCTCCGTATCTGTCTGCAGGGTGCATTTATAGCCGAACATCTCGATATACCGGCGGTTGGCGTCGTAGGAGGATATCTCACCATTGTGGACGATGGACCAGTCCAGCAGGGTAAAGGGATGTGCGCCGCCCCACCAGCCGGGGGTGTTGGTGGGATAGCGGCCATGGGCCGTCCAGCTGTACGCCTCGTACTCCTCCAGACGGTAGAACCGGCCCACATCCTCCGGATAGCCCACGGCCTTGAAGGTGCCCATGTTCTTGCCGCTGGAGAACACATACGCGCCCTTTAATTTGGTGTTGATCTCCATGACGGTGCGGGCCACGAATTCCTTTTCATCCAATTGCAGACGGGAGAGCACGGATTTCAGCGGCGATACGAAGTACCGCCAGATCAGCGGCACGTCGGTGATCTCCGGGATGATCCGGATGGGGATCACCTCCGCCTGCACGATTTCGAAGCCCTCCTTTAATAAGGTCTCGCACTCCCGGCGGGTGGTGTTGTCCTCAAAGAAGATATGGAATGCATAAAAGTCCCGGTATTCCGGATAGATGCCATAGGCGGCAAACCCGCCGCCCAGACCGTTGGAGCGGTCATGCATGGGCACCATGCTGTTTATCACGGCCTCGCCGGTCATACGTTTTCCCTCACGGGAGATGACGGCGGAAATAGCGCATCCGGACGGGATACGGACTTGTCCCTCCAGTTTCATAGCGTTCATCCTTTCTGAAAAAGTACAAAGGCGTTCATTCATACAGGACAAATGTGCCTGCTGAATGAACGCCTTTGCTCATCTTGGTTGGGGATTATAGCACGGCTGCATCATAAAGTCAATCGACGAAACGGCAAAAATTGTGTAAAACGGCGATTGACAAATTCGTACAGGGCGTATATAATTTCGCCCATCAAAGGCAAAGGCGTCTTGGAGATTGGTCTCCTTGACGCCTTTTTTCTGTTACCATCGACCAACAAGAGCAAACACGCCTGCCGGTGCGCCTTTGTTGTTCGACGGTAATAATGGCACAAGATAAACTGATTATAACAAATTTAAAGAGGAGTGGATCATGATGAGCACAGTACCGGAATACTTCGGCAGTCTGGTTTTTGACGACCGCGTCATGAAAGCACGGCTTCCCTATGAAGTCTACACCTCGCTGAAAAAAACGATCGATGAGGGCGGCAGCCTGAATAACGAAGTGGCCAACGCTGTGGCAGACGCCATGAAGGATTGGGCCGTCGAGCATGGCGCCACCCACTTTACCCATTGGTTCCAGCCCCTGACCGGCATCACCGCCGAGAAGCACGACAGCTTCATTGCACCGTCTCCCGACGGCGGCGTCATCATGGAGTTCTCCGGCAAGGAGCTGATCCAGGGCGAGCCGGATGCTTCCAGCTTCCCCTCCGGCGGCCTGCGCGCCACCTTCGAGGCTCGCGGCTATACTGCGTGGGATCCCACCTCCTATGCCTTCATCAAGGACAAGGCGCTGTGCATCCCCACGGCATTCTGTTCCTACGGCGGCGAGGCGCTGGATAAGAAAACGCCGCTGCTGCGCTCCATGCAGGCCCTGAACAAGCAGGCCATGCGCATCCTAGACCTGTTCGGCAACGAGGATGTGAAATGCGTCCGCACCTCCGTGGGCCCGGAGCAGGAGTATTTCCTGGTGGATCGCGAGATGTTCGACAAGCGGAAGGATCTGATCTTCTGCGGCCGTACCCTGTTCGGTGCGAAGCCACCCAAGGGTCAGGAGATGGACGACCACTACTTTGGCGCCATCAAACCCCGTGTGGCGGCCTACATGGCCGACCTGAACGAGGAGCTGTGGAAGCTGGGCATCCTTGCCAAGACCGAGCACAACGAGGTGGCTCCGGCCCAGCATGAGCTGGCCCCCATCTACACCACCACCAACGTGGCCACCGACCACAACCAGCTGACCATGGAGATCATGCAGAAGGTGGCCGCCCGCCACGGTCTGGTGTGTCTGCTCCATGAGAAGCCCTTCGACGGCGTCAACGGCTCCGGCAAGCACAACAACTGGTCCATCGCCACCGATACCGGCGTGAACCTGCTGACTCCCGGTGAGACGCCCTATCAGAACGCACGGTTCCTGCTGTTCCTGTGCGCCGTCATTCAGGCGGTGGACAATTATCAGGATCTGCTGCGGCTGTCCGTGGCCACCGCCGGCAACGATCACCGTCTGGGCGCCAACGAAGCGCCTCCCGCCGTGGTATCCATCTTCCTGGGCGACGAGCTGACCGCCATTCTGGACGCCATTGAGAAGGACGAGCCGTACAGCGGCACGGAGAAGCGGGTCATGAAGCTGGGTGTCCATGTGTTGCCCAAGTTCATCCGCGACACCACCGACCGCAACCGCACCTCTCCCTTCGCCTTCACCGGCAACAAGTTCGAGTTCCGTATGCTGGGCTCCTCCAACTCCATTGCCTGCACCAATATCATGCTGAACGCTGCTGTGGCGGAGTCCTTGAAGCAGTATGCGGATATTCTGGAGAAGGCTGACGACTTTGAATCCGCCCTCCATGACCTGATCCAAACGACCATCAAGGCGCACAAGCGCATCATCTTCAACGGCAACGGCTATGACGATGCCTGGATCAAGGAGGCCACCGAGGAGCGGGGCCTGCTGAACCTTAAGACCACCCCCGACGCGCTGCCCTGCCTGCTGGAGAAGAAGAACGTGGATATGCTGACTTCCCTGAAGGTCATGTCCGATGCGGAGATTCGCTCCCGTTATGAGATCACGCTGGACAACTACCGCAAGGCCGTCAATATCGAGGCCCAGACCATGGTGGACATGGCCCGCAAGGAGATCCTGCCTGCCGTGGAAGACTATACCGCCTCTCTGGCGGAGAGCCTGGCTGCCAAGAAGGCTGCCGTTCCCACCCTCAGCGGCAAGTATGAGACGGGCCTTATCGAGAAGCTGTCCGGCCTGACCGATCAGATCGCACAGGCTGTCGAGGAGCTGGAGAGCGCTCTGAGCGACTACCACAAGATCGACGATGTGACCGACGCCGCTTTTGTCATCCGGGATGTGGTCATTCCCAAGATGGCCGCCCTTCGCGCTCCCTGCGATCAGGCAGAGGAGTACACCGCCGCCGACTTCTGGCCGTTCCCCACCTATGGTGATCTGCTGTTCGGCGTGAAGTAAATACCACCAAAACCACAACCATAAAAACCATATAACCACATTATATATAAACCACATTTTATCCACAAAGGCGTTTGAGCCGGAAAAAGTATCCGGGAAACGCGGGCACAGCGAGCATGGGACGGTGGAAGCCATGCGCCCGACGCCCCGGAGAAGAACATCCGGCAAGCCGCAAGCCCAACAGGGGAGACCCTCAGTAAGCGCGCCGGAGCTGCCGTCCGTTATCGCGGCAAGGCTTTGTTGGAAGCCTGAATGAGTTCAAAGATAGGTGGCACCGCGGGTCACAGCAGCTCGCCCTATCACATTGCTGATCTTATTTTACAAGATCTGGAGGATCATAAAATGTGTTCTATTATGGGTTATTGTGACGTTTGTACCGATACCGCCGCGTTTGCCGACGGCTTTATGGAAACAGTCTCCCGCGGCCCCGACGACAGCCGCATCGTGGATACCGGCCACGGTCTGCTGGGCTTCCACCGGCTGGCCATCATGGGCTTGACGCCGGAGGGGATGCAGCCCTTCCAGATGGATGGCAGCTATGTGGTCTGCAACGGCGAGATCTACGGATATAAGG
>CAVBAZ010000224.1:0-5133 GCA_963593515.1 Bacteroidaceae bacterium | reverse complement strand
GCTGATACCTGAAATATTAACTTTGAAACTTATTATACGAGGAGTAAACGCTATGCCCGGAACATTATATCTGGTAGCCACCCCCATCGGCAATCTGGGGGATCTCTCCCCCCGCGCCGTGGAGACGCTGCAGAACGCCGACTTCATCGCCGCCGAGGACACCCGCGTGTCGGTGAAGCTGCTGAACCATTTTGACATCAAGAAGCCTCTGGTCAGCTATCATGAGCACAACCGCGCCGCCGCAGGACAGGCCATTCTGGCCCGTCTGCTGGACGGCGAGACCTGCGCGCTGGTGACTGACGCCGGCATGCCCGCCATCAGCGATCCCGGCGAGGATCTGGTGCGCCTGTGCGCTGAAAGCGGCGTGCCGGTGCTGGCCATCCCCGGCTGCTGCGCCGCCGTGTACGCGCTGGCGGTGTCCGGTCTGCCCACGGGCCGCTTCACCTTCGAGGGCTTCCTGCCTTCCGGCAAAAAGGAGCGGCGGGAGCAGCTCCATGAGCTGACCGGTGAGCGGCGCACCATGGTGTTCCACGAAGCGCCCCACCGGCTCCGCGCCACGCTGTCCGACATGGCGGAGGCCTTCGGCGGTGAGCGGAGGATCGCCCTGTGCCGGGAGCTGACCAAGCTCCATGAGGAGACCATGCGCATGACGCTGGCGGAAGCGGCGGACTACTACGCCGCCAACGAGCCGAGAGGTGAATATGTGCTGGTGGTGGCGGGCCGGGAAAAGTTCGACGCGCCCGCCATGACGCTGGAGGAGGGCGTAGCGCTGGTGCTGCGCCGCCGCGAGGAGGGCATGCGGCTGAAGGACGCCGTCCGGGCCGTGGCTGACGACACGGGCCTAAGCCGCAACGCCCTGTACGACGCGGCACTAAAAAATCTGGCATGAAATCTTCGATTTCATGCCAAAAAGGATCGCGGCCGACTGCGCGCGCTCTTCGGGCACACTTGCTGGCCGAGAAGTATTTTTGCCACGCACATGTCGCGGCAAAAATAATTTGAATATTTCGCGGTGTCCGCGCCGCGAACTCTGCGAGGCAGCACACGATTCACTCGTGTAATACCAATTATGCCGCCTGCGGCGGCATACCGAAATTCTTCACTGTTCACTTTTATCTCTTATCTGCGTCCCGTCAGGGCGCATAAAAAACGCACCCCGCCGCATGGCGGGGTGCGTTTTTTGCGCGTCAGCTGTTTCTCAGGTCCTTCAGACACCGGGGACAGACGTTTTTGTCCTTGTAAACCACCAGATCTCTGCTGCTGTCGCAGAAAATACAGCTGGGCCGGTACTTCTTCAGCACTATGGTGGAGCCATCCACATAGATCTCCAAAGCATCCTTCTCAGCGATATCCAGCGTGCGGCGCAGCTCGATAGGCAGCACGATCCGTCCCAGTTCGTCGACCTTTCTTACAATACCGGTTGACTTCACGGAAACCTCTCCTCTGTTCTGCTTCTCACTTCTGTGTGAGTTCCTCTGCTCATTCATCATGACATACTTTTAACTGTTTGTCAACCGCAGTTCGACATTTTATCCAATTGTTTCACAAATATTTCCATCTGCTCTGTGCATATAGTATACTGAGGTGAAACTTTTATGGCAATGCCCTATTTTCTGACGGCGCTGCTGGCGCTCTCCCTGCTCTTCGGCGGCATCACGGGACAGCTGTCCGCCGTTTCCGCCGCCACCATGGCCGGGGCGCAGGCCGCAGTGGAGCTGTGCCTGTCCATGGCGGGCGCCATCTGCCTGTGGAGCGGTGTCATGACGCTGATGGACCGCTGCGGCCTGAGCCAGAAGCTTGCGCGGCTGCTGCGGCCGGTACTGCGGCGGCTGCTGCCTAACGCCAGCCGGGACAGCGAGACGCTGGCCGCCGTCAGCGCCAATGTGTCGGCCAACCTGCTGGGACTGGGGAACGCCGCCACGCCGCTGGGCATCCGGGCCGCCACGCGGATGGCGGAGGGCTGCGGCGGCGTGGCCAGTGACGAGCTGTGCCGCCTTGTGGTGCTGAACACCGCGTCCATCCAGCTGCTGCCCACCACCGTGGCCGCCGTCCGCAGCGCCCACGGCTGTACTTCTCCCTTCGATATCCTGCCCTCCGTATGGCTTTCCTCGGCGCTGTCGGTGGCGGCGGGACTGCTGGCGGCACGGGGCTTACAGGCCGTATGGAGGCGCTGATATGGACGTGACCTCCCTGCTGATCCCGCTGCTGCTGACGGCAGTGGCGGTGTGGGGCCTGCGGCAGCGGGTGGACGTATACGCCGCTCTGACCGACGGCGCCGCCGAGGGCCTGCGGGTGCTGCTGCGGATCTTCCCCAATCTGGTGGCGCTGCTGACAGCGGTGTATATGTTTCGGGCCTCTGGGGCGCTGGACTGGCTCACGGCGCTGCTGGCGCCGGTACTGACGGCCATCGGCATCCCGCCGGAGACCACGCCGCTGCTGGTGATCCGGCCTCTCAGCGGCAGCGGCGCGCTGGCCGCCGGAAGTGAGCTGATGGAGACCTATGGCGTGGACAGCACCATTGGCCGCACGGCGGCGGTGATGCTGGGCTGCACCGAGACTACCTTCTACACCATCGCCGTCTATTTCGGCGCGGCGGGCGTGCGGAAGCTGCGCTACACCATTCCCGCCGCACTGACGGCGGATCTGGTGGGCTTTCTGGCGGCGGCATGGTGCGTGCGGCTTTTCTTTTAAAATGTAAACTTTTTCCTCTTTGTCAAGCTTTTAACTTGCTTGTATCGGTGTTTTATTGTATACTAATATCAGATATATGCGTGGCGCACCGGATAACGGCGCGCCACTATCAAACTCATGAAAAGGAGCGTTACTTTGACCAGTCGTAAAATCATCAACAGTAAACTGAAAGAGGCGGTGGATTCCGTACTGCCCATCACCATTATCGTGGCGGTGCTGTGCTTTTTCTTCCTCCCCGTAGGCAGCGGCCTGATGCTGGCCTTTCTGGTGGGCGCGGTGCTGCTGATCGTGGGTATGGGCCTGTTCACGCTGGGCGCGGAGCTGTCCATGACTCAGATGGGCAATCTGGTGGGTGCGAAAATGACCAAGTCCCGCCGCCTGTGGCTCATTCTGGTGCTGGCCTTCATTCTGGGCGTGGTCATCACCGTTGCCGAGCCTGACCTGCAGGTGCTGGCCCAAAACGTACCGGGCATCGACAAGACCGTGCTGATCCTGACGGTGTCGGTAGGCGTGGGTATCTTCCTGACCATCTGCATGCTGCGCATCCTGCTGGGCATCTCCCTGCGGACGCTGCTGCTGATCTTCTATGCCATCGTGTTCATTCTGGCCGCCCTGTCCGACCCGGACTTCCTGTCGGTGGCCTTTGACTCCGGCGGCGTGACCACCGGTCCCATGACGGTGCCCTTCATCATGGCGCTGGGCGTGGGCGTTGCCTCCATCCGAAGCGACGAAAAGGCCAAGTCCGACAGCTTCGGTCTGGTGGCCCTGTGTTCCATCGGCCCCATTCTGGCGGTGCTGCTGCTGGGCTTCCTGTATCCGGAAAACACGGCTGCCGCCAGCGAGACGGTAGTGGACAGCTTCGAGACCACCCTCACCGTGGGCCACAGCTATCTGGAGGAGCTGCCCGGCATGATGGGTGAGGTGGCGGTAGCCCTGCTGCCCATCTGCGTGTTCTTCCTGCTGTTCCAGATCTTCTCGCTGCACCTGCGGAAGCTGCCGCTGCTGCGCATCCTCATCGGCGTGGGCTATACATACGTTGGCTTGGTGCTGTTCCTGACCGGCGTCAATGTGGGCTTCTCCTCTCTGGGCTATGTGCTGGGCGGCGTCATCGTGGACGAGGGTCTGGGCCTTCTGCTGATCCCGCTGGCCACGCTGATGGGTTGGTTCATCATCAACGCCGAGCCCGCCGTCCACGTGCTGAACAAGCAGGTGGAGGAACTGAGCGCAGGCGCTATCTCCTCCAAGGCCATGGGCATGAGCCTGTCCATCGCCGTAGCCGCCGCCATGGGACTTGCCATGGTGCGGGTGCTGACCGGCATCTCCATCCTGTGGTTCGTGCTGCCGGGCTACATCATCGCGCTGGGGCTCAGCTTCTTTGTTCCCAGCATCTTCACCGCCATCGCCTTCGACTCCGGCGGCGTGGCCTCCGGCCCGCTGACGGCCACGTTCATGCTGCCCTTTGCCATGGGCGCGACGACGGCGCTGGGCGGCAACACCATGACCGACGCCTTCGGCCTTGTGGCGCTGGTGGCTATGATGCCCCTGATCGTGGTGCAGGTGATGGGTGCGATCTACGTGGTCAAGACCCGCCGCAACAAGGCGCAGGAGTCCGCGCCCGTATTCAGCGACGAGGGCGTCATCGAGCTGTGGGAGGTGGCCTGACATGGAGCTTTACTACTTAATGAGCATAACCGACCGCGAGCGGGCGGAGGATATGGCGGCCCTGTACCGGGATGCCGGATTGAATATGGTGACCACCATGATGGGTCGGGGCACCGCCACGCCCCAGCAGCTGGCGCTGTACGGCCTGTCCCGGACGGAAAAGGCCGTCACCGGCGCGGTGGTGGGGCCGGACACCATGAAGCAGCTGTTCCGCACCGCCAAGCGTAAGCTGTTTATCGACATTCCCGGCAACGGCCTGATGCTGGCCGTGCCCCTGAAAAGCGTCAGTAGCGGGCGGACGCTGGCCTATCTGACAGACAGCGGCAAAGCCGCCACCGGAGGTATACCGACTATGAACTTTGATTATGAACTGATCGTGGTGATCCTGAACGAGGGTCACTCCGACATGGTGATGGACGCGGCCCGCAGCGCGGGCGCGGGCGGCGGCACGGTGCTGCACGCCAAGGGCACCGGCGCTATCGGCACGGAGAAATTCTTCGGCGTGACGCTGGCCAATGAGAAGGACGTGATCTACATCGTAGCCAGCGGCAAGGAGAAGGCCGCCATCATGAACGCCATCAACAAGGATGCAGGCCCCTCCACTCCGGCGGGCGCCATCAGCTTCTCCCTCCCCGTGTCCGACGTGGCGGGCCTGCGGAGACTGGACGACGAGTAACTGGCGAAAAGTCTGACGACTTTTCTGCCAAGGGAGTTGCGGCCGACTACGCAGTGGAGCGAAGCGGAACAAGTGCCCTTGGGGTACGCGCGTCCTTCGGACAC
>CAVBAZ010000223.1:0-3383 GCA_963593515.1 Bacteroidaceae bacterium | reverse complement strand
GAACTTTCCCCACGAGCTGTCCGGCGGTATGCGCCAGCGCGTCATGATCGCCATGGCTCTGGCGTGCAGTCCCCGGCTTATCATCGCCGATGAGCCGACCACGGCGCTGGACGTGACGATCCAGGCTCAGATCCTTGACCTGCTGCGGAACCTGAAGGATAAGATCAATTCCTCCATCATGTTCATCACCCACGATCTGGGTGTTATCGCCGAGATGGCGGATTATGTGGTGGTCATGTACGCCGGCCGCATCGTGGAGCAGGGCACGGCGGAGGAGATCTTCGCTCACCCCGCACATCCCTATACCATCGGCCTGATGGCCTCCAAGCCCGTGGTGGGCCGTCAGGTGGATAAGCTTTATTCCATCCCCGGCAAGGTGCCGAATCCCATCAACATGCCGAACTACTGCTACTTCAAGGATCGCTGCGAGATGTGCGTCGAGCGCTGCGACGGCGAATATCCCTGTGAGGTCAGCATTTCCCCCACTCACAAGGTGTCCTGCTATCGCTACTACGACGGCAAGCGGCCCGATCTGGAGGAGCAGGTAGAGGAAGAACTGACCGGCGGCGCTGACAACGGAAAGGCGGGTGAGTGATATGCCGTTTTGGAAAGCAGGAAAGAACGACGATCAGGTCCTTGAGGAACTGAAAGAGACTCAGAGCCAGAATGCCAGCGACTTCGTCAAGGAGCAGGAGCATGCCAAAGAGGCGAAGAAGTCCTCCCTCATCATCGAAAACGACTTCACCCCGGTGGAGTACGATCCCCAGTATATCCTGCAGGTCAATCAGCTGAAGAAGTATTTCCCCATCAAGGGCGGTATGGTGTCCAAGACTGTGGGCTACGTCAAGGCCGTGGACGGCGTGACGTTCAACCTCAAGCGCGGCACCACCATGGGTCTGGTGGGTGAGTCCGGCTGCGGCAAGACCACCACCGGCCGTACCATCCTGCGGCTGTACGACAACAAGTCCGGCGGTCAGGTGCTGTTCAACGGAAAAGAGGTCTATGACCTGTCTCCCAAGGAAATGCGCGCCATGCGCACCAAAATGCAGATCATCTTCCAGGATCCTTTCTCCTCCCTGTCTCCCCGTATGCCGGTAGGCGAGATCATCGGCGAGGCGGTGCGTGAGCACAATCTGGTGCCGAAGGAAGAGTTTGACGACTATATCGACACGGTTATGGACAACTGCGGCCTGCAGTCCTTCCACCGCGACCGCTATCCCCACGAGTTCTCCGGCGGCCAGCGGCAGCGTATCTGTATCGCCCGCGCACTGGCGCTGAACCCCGAGTTCATCGTCTGCGACGAGCCGGTGTCCGCGCTGGACGTGTCCATTCAGGCGCAGATCATCAACCTGCTGAAGGATATCCAGCAGAAGTACAACCTGACGTACCTGTTCATCAGCCACGACCTGTCGGTGGTGGAGCACATCTCCGACACGGTGGGCGTCATGTATCTGGGCAATCTGGTGGAGTATGGCGCGACGGAGGACATCTTCCGCAACCCGCTGCACCCCTATACAAAGGCGCTGTTCTCCGCCATCCCCATCCCCGATCCCACGGTGAAGATGAACCGTATCGTGCTGGAGGGCAGCATCCCCTCTCCGGCCAATCCGCCCAAGGGCTGCAAGTTCCACACGCGGTGCGCCAACTGCATGGCCTGCTGCAAGGAGGAAGTGCCGGTGCAGCGTGAGCTGGAGCCGGGTCACTTTGTGGCCTGCCACCTGTATGATAAGTAATGACTAAGAAGCACGACTATCAGGACGATGATGGGCGCACCATCGCCGACATGAGCGGCATCGAGCCGATGCCCATGCTGTTTCCCCGCTTTCCGGGCAAGAAGAAGCAAGCCGGTGCGGAAGCCCCGGCGTCGGATCGTCCGTGGGAGACACAGCAGCAGCTCCCCGACGACCTGCGGAACGCCGCCATGCGCGGTGCGCTGAAGGCCGCCATGCTGATCGCAGGTGTGTTTATCGCCGCCGGTGCATTGGCCATTCTGGCAATGCAGCTCCTGTGGAGCTAAAACACGACCCCATATTATAAGAAACGGCATGACCGAGGTCATGCCGTTTCTTATATTCTGCTCTCCCCTGCAATAAGACAGGCAGCGGTGAAAACCGCTGCCTGTCTATAAATGCTTATCTGCAAGAGCGGTACGCCGCTCTTTTATTTCTCCTTGTCCGCCGCGTCCCGTACCGTTTCCAGCGGCAGGTTCTGCTCCCGCGCGATGCGGCGCAGGTCCTCATACTCATATTTGGCGCGGGTCACGCCATAGCCGCTGGATATCTTGCGGCGCACCGGCCCATAGGGCGTGGTCACCGTCTCCTCCCGCCGCTCCAGCGTATAGCGGCGGCAAAGCTGCTCCCGTATGCCGATGGTGGTGGTGTGCCGGAACAGCAGCTCCGCCATTCTGCGGCGGTCATTCTCCCGGCACAGGACGGTCAGCAGCGTCCCCATCCGGGACTTTTTCATGGTAATGGGCGTGGCCCACACATCCAGCGCGCCGGCCTCCAGCAGCGCCTCCATGGCATAGGCAACGGCTTCCGCCGTCATGTCGTCCAGATTGCAGCGCAGCTCCGCCACCTGTCCCCCATCTGCCGCCGTCTCGCCCCAGAAGGCCCGCAGACAGTTGGCCCTTTCAAATTCCTTCGTTCCCATGCCGTAGCCCACCGCATCGGCGGCCATGACCGGCATCGGTTCAAACCGGGAGACGAAGTGCTTCAGCAGTGCCGCGCCGGTAGGGGTACACAGCTCCGCCGGAATGGTACCGCTGTAAGCGGGAATGCCCCGCAGCAGATACGCCGTGGCGGGCGCGGGCACCGGCAAGATGCCGTGGGCGCACCGCACCTGTCCGCTGCCGGTACAGACAGGCGATGCGACGATCTGCTCCGGTGCCAGCTTATGCAGCAGCAGGCACACCGCCGTGATATCCGCCAGCGCGTCCATGGTGCCCACCTCGTGGAAGTGTATCTCCGTCACCGGCACGCCGTGGACATGGCTCTCCGCCTCCGCCAGCAGGCCGTATACCGCCAGCACGTCCTCCCGTACCTGCTCCGGCAGGTGCAGATGCTCCCGCACGATATGTTCGATACCGTGCAATCCGGTGTGGTGATGGCCCTCATGATGGTGATGGTCGTGCATGGATTCCGCTTCCTCCACGCCGTCCACCTTAACCGACATGTGAGTGCCTCGGATGCCGCAGCGCGTCACCGTTTCGCAGCCATAGACCACGCCGGGAACACCAACGGCGTTCAATTCCTCCACCGCCGCTTCCCTGTCCGGCATCAGCTCCAGCAGCGCCGCCGTCAGCATATCGCCCGCCGCGCCCATACCGCAGTCCAGATACAATGTTTTCATGGAGATCCCTCCCTGTTCGTCAAGTGCTTTCC
>CAVBAZ010000222.1:0-2874 GCA_963593515.1 Bacteroidaceae bacterium | reverse complement strand
ACCAGCCGCGCTCCCACATGGAGCGGAGGACGTTGCCCAGAGTGGGCCAGTGGTATGCGGGCAGCTCCATAACGAAGGGAGCGGGATCACCGGCGAACATCTTGGTCTTCTTCAGGATGATACCGGAGACGATGATGGCCGCCATACCGATGAAGTAAGCGGAGGTAGAGACCCAGGCGCTGCCGCCGAACAGGGCGCCGGCGATCATGCCGATGAAGGGCACCTTAGCGCCGCAGGGGATGAAGGTGGTGGTCATGATGGTCATACGGCGGTCGCGCTCATTCTCGATGGTACGGGAAGCCATAACACCGGGGATGCCGCAGCCGGTACCGATCAGCATGGGGATGAAGGACTTACCGGACAGGCCGAACTTACGGAAGATACGGTCCAGAACGAAGGCGATACGGGCCATGTAGCCGCAGGCCTCCAGGAAGGCCAGCATCAGGAACAGCACCAGCATCTGGGGAACGAAGCCCAGCACCGCGCCGACACCGGCGACGATACCGTCAAGGATCAGGCCGCTCAGCCACTCGGACGCACCGGCGGCTTCCAGACCGTTGCCGATCAGAACAGGGATACCGGGGACCCAAACGCCGTAGTCAGCGGGATCGGGCTCGTCGCCGATCTCCTCCAGCGTGGCCTTGGCTTCCTCATAGTCAGCCAGAGTCGCGGTCTCGGTCTCGATGGCCAGCGTCTCCTCGTCCTCCACGTCATAGGTGAAGGTGCCGTCAGCGGCCAGAGCGCCGTTCTCTTCGATGTAGACGTCATAGCCGTCCACGATCAGGGAAGCGTCGGAATACTCCTCAGCCACCTCGTTGTAGGCGGCGGAGCCGATGCCGAACAGGTGCCAGCCGTCACCGAACAGGCCGTCGTTGGCCCAGTCGGTAGCCGGTGCGCCGACGCCCACCATAGCGATCCAGTAGACCAGGAACATGACAACAGCAAAGATGGGCAGGCCCAGCCAGCGGTTGGTGACGATGCGGTCGATCTTATCAGAGGTGGACAGCGCACCCTTGTTCTTCTTCTTGTAGCAGCTCTTAATGACCTCGGCGATGTAGACGTAACGCTCGTTGGTGATGATGGACTCGGCGTCGTCGTCCAGCTCCTTCTCGGCGGCCTTGATATCGGTCTCGATGTGAGCCATGGTCTCGGCGGGGATGCTCAGCTTGGCCAGCACCTTATCGTCGCGCTCGAAGATCTTGATGGCGTACCAGCGCTGCTGCTCTTCGGGCATGCTGTGAACAGCGGCCTCCTCGATGTGGGCAATGGCGTGCTCCACAGGGCCGGAGAAGGTGTGCATGGGAACGGTCTTGGCGCTCTTGGCGGCGTTGATGGCAGCCTCGGCAGCCTCCATGACGCCGGTGCCCTTCAGGGCGGAGATCTCCACGATCTGGCAGCCCAGCTGGCGGGACAGCTCGGCCACGTTGATCTCGTCGCCGTTCTTCTTCACCAGATCCATCATGTTGATGGCGATGACCACGGGGATGCCCAGCTCGGTCAGCTGGGTGGTCAGGTACAGGTTACGCTCCAGGTTCGTACCGTCGATGATGTTCAGGATGGCATCGGGACGCTGGTCAATCAGGTAGTTACGGGCCACCACTTCCTCCAGGGTGTAGGGGGACAGGGAGTAAATGCCGGGCAAGTCCATGATGGTCACGTCATCGTGCTTCTTCAGCTTGCCTTCCTTCTTCTCCACCGTAACGCCGGGCCAGTTGCCCACGAACTGGTTGGAGCCGGTCAACGCATTGAACAGCGTGGTCTTACCGGAGTTGGGGTTGCCCGCGAGGGCAATTTTAATTTGTTTATCCATATTTGCTCCTTTCGGATAGCTGACGCTAACCGTCACACAAAATTTTTTACTCGACCTCGATCATTTCGGTGTCGGCCTTCCGCAGGGAAAGCTCGTAACCGCGGACAGTGACCTCCATGGGATCGCCCAGAGGGGCTACCTTGCGGATGTACACCTCGGTGCCGCGGGTAATACCCATATCCATGATGCGGCGCTTGACGGGGCCTTCGCCGTGGAGCTTTACCACCTTCACGGTCTGGCCGATCTTGGCCTCTTTCAGTGTTTTCATGTGTCTCCTCCTTATCACGCAATATTTTTATATAAAATTCAAATGTAAAAACGCAAGTAACAAAGCTATTGGCAATGAAATCGCCAGATTTTTCGCCAGCTAAAGTTACACCATGATCTTTCTCGCCATCTCTTCACTGATGGCCACACGGGATTCCTTCACCTTGACGATCACGTTGCCGCCCAAAGAACTGATGAGCGTTACCTCGCCGCCCGCTACAAAGCCCAGATTTTCCAGGTGCCTGCGCACCTCTTCATTTCCGCCTACATGGTGGATGATCTGTTCCTTTCCCACGTCGGCCAACGTCAACGGCATCATGTGCTTTCCCTTCTTTCTGTCGATATCCAATCATTAGCGCACGCTAACTTATCATGGTCAAAAAATGGTTAGCCCTTTCTAACCACGCGGATATTATAGTTAGCGCGAGCTAATTTGTCAATAGAAATTTCACATTTTTTTACCCTTTCAGTGTTTTCATACACTTTTTCTCCATGATTCCCCGTTATGTTAACTCTTACTTGTGCATTTTACCAATCATACAGGAAAAAACGCACAGGAGCCGCGGCTCCTGTGCGTTTGCGCTTATTTCGTTATCGGCCCTGATTTTTGCGGCGGAGACGGATACGGTCAGCGATCATGGCGATAAACTCGCTGTTGGTGGGCTTACCCTTGGCACTGTTGACGGTGTAGCCGAAATAGCCCTGCAGGGTCTCAAGGTCGCCCCGGTCCCACGCCACCTCAATGGCGTGGCGGATGGCGCGCTCCACCCGGCTGGGCGTGGTGTGGAACCGCTTGG
>CAVBAZ010000221.1:0-4582 GCA_963593515.1 Bacteroidaceae bacterium | reverse complement strand
CCCACACCAGAGAAAGCCCCAGCCCCGCACCGCCATACTCGCGGCTGCGGGACTTGTCCACCCGGAAGAATGGCTGGAAAATACTGCGCTGATACTCCTCCGGGATGCCGCAGCCGGTGTCGGAGACGCGGAGCAAGAGCTTTTCCGGCTCCTGTGTGACAGAAGCCCGCACCGAGCCGCCCTGCCGGTTGTACTTGACGGCGTTCTCCGTCAGGTTGAAGATCAAGCGGTAGATCAGCGCGTCGCTGCCGGTCATAATGCCGTCGCCCTCCGCCGTCAGTGTGACGCCGCGCTTATCTGAGAGCGGCGCGAGATCTGTGAAGATCTCCTCGATCATGGGGGCAAGCTGGATGCGCTCGTTCCGCGCCACCTGCTGCAAATTGCTCATCTCCAGCAGCGTCCTGGTCATCTGCGTCAGCCTCTCCGTCTGCTCCCGCAGAAGGGTGAGAAACTCCGCTGTCTCCGGCAGCACGGCGGGATGCTCTGCGGAAAACAGCTCCAGCTGCGCCTGCATCAGCGCCAGCGGCGTGCGCAGCTCGTGGGCAGCGTTGCCAGTGAACTGCCGCTGGGCGGCAAAGGCGGTATTCAGCCGCTCCAGCATCTGGTTGAAGGAGCGGCTGAGCTGCTTAAACTCCGGAAGCACATCTTCATCGATCTTCATATCCGCCAAATTGGTCATCTGCACCATTTCCACCTGAGAAGCAAAAATGCGCAGGGGCTTGAGGGTACGTCCGCTGACGAAGTAGGCAAGAATGCCGCTGAGCAGCGTTACCGCAGCCGTGATGTACCAGTTGGTGGTGAGGAAGCGCCCCTGCGCCCCATCGACGACGATGGTCAACTCTCCGTTGGGCGCTATCAGCTGCGGGTCGAAGCTTGTCGTGCCTTCCTCGTTCAGGATCACCGTGCCGCCGCCCTGTAAGCTGTCCACAATGGTGTCCATATAGTACACACCGGAGGAGCAGAGCAGCAGATTCATGGCCACGCAGGTGACGCCGATGAGCAGAACGGTCATCAGAGTGATGCGCCATTGTAAAGAGATCCGCTTCATTCTTCAGTGCCTCCCATCAGATAGCCTTCGCCGATGCGGTTGCGGATGGGGTCATAGCCCAGCGCGGCGCGGAGCTTTTTGCGCAGGGCGGAAATATGCACCCGGATGGAGTTGCTGAAATTATCCACGCTGTTGTCCCAGACATGATTCATCAGCTCCTCCTGACTCACCGGCCGGCCCTGATGCACCATCAAATATTCCAGAATACCCGTCTCCTTGCGGGTCAGTGTCATGGTTTGCCCATTGACGGCGGCGGTGCGGGAGCGGGTATCAAAGGTCATGCCTCCGCAGGTCAGCAGCACATCCTGCTGGGTGAACTGCCGCAGGGTCAGGCTGCGGATGCGGGCCTCCAGCTCCGCCAGATGAAAGGGCTTTGCCAGATAGTCGTTGGCCCCGGCGTCCAGCCCATCCACCTTGTCCTCCACCTCACTGCGGGCGGAGAGGATCAGCACCCTTGTCTCGCGGTCGGTCTGCCGCAGGGTGCGCAGCACCGTCATGCCGTTCTTGCCCGGCAGGTTCAGGTCGAGAAGTACCAGATCGTAGCGCTCCACACCCAGCAGCTCAAGAGCCTTATCCCCGTCGTAGCAATAGTCTACGCTGTATGCCAGCCGCCGCAGGCTGCGGACGATGGTCTCGCATAGGGCGCGTTCGTCCTCTACAATCAAAAGATGCATAAACGCCCTCCTTTTCGTTTCTTCGCCCTTATTATAGCAGAAACAGATAAGATTTGTGTTAAATTTTTGTTCTTAACAGGGATTTTAACTGCGGCGTGTTATGATACTGGAAGAAAACAGAAAGGGTGATGAAAATTGAACCATGGAAAAAAGGCGGCGCAGATCACGCTGCTGCTGGCAGGCGCGGCCATGCTGTGCTTCGGCGTCTGGCGGGGCGAGGCGGCGACGGTGCTGAGCAAAGCCATCAAACTATGTCTGGAGTGTGTGGGCATTGGATAGGAAGTTTTCAGGCGTGTCACAGGCGCTGTCCCGCTTTCGGGGCTGGATACAGGCGGGGGCGACGCTGCTGACCAACCTGCACCTGCCGAATTTCCTCAAGGGCGGACTGTATCAGGGGGCGGGGAAGACCGTCTGCGTGCCGGGACTGAACTGCTATTCCTGCCCGGCAGCCTCCGGCGCCTGTCCCATCGGGGCGTTTCAGGCAGTGGTGGGCTCGTCCAAGTTCAGCTTCTCCTATTATATCACAGGCTTTCTCATTCTGCTGGGCGTGCTGCTGGGGCGCTTTATCTGAGGCTTTCTCTGTCCCTTCGGCTGGTTTCAGGAGCTGCTGCATAAGATCCCCACGAAGAAGCTCTCCACAAAGAAGCTGAAACCCCTGACCTATCTCAAATACGCCGTTTTGCTGGTGATGGTCGCTCTGCTGCCGGCGTTTTTGGCGAACGATGTGGGCATGGGCGACCCTTTCTTCTGCAAATACCTCTGCCCCCAGGGGGTGCTGGAAGGAGCCATCCCGCTGTCCCTCGCCAATTCCGGCATCCGGGTGGCGCTGGGCAAGCTGTTTACATGGAAGTTCAGCATTTTGCTGACGGTGATCGCGCTGAGCGTGGTGTTCTACCGACCGTTTTGCAAGTGGCTCTGCCCGCTTGGGGCGTTCTACGCCCTGTTCAACCGGGTGTCCCTCTTCCAGATGAAGGTGGACAAGAGTAAGTGCGTCTCCTGCGGGAAATGCGCCAGAGCCTGCAAGATGGACGTGGACGTGACGAAAACGCCCAACCATACCGAGTGCATCCGCTGCGGGATGTGCATCCGCGCCTGCCCCACCAACGCCGTGTGCTTCCGCTACGGCTTTGGAGACGGTAAAAAAGAACTTGTAAATGAATTAAAAACGGAGGAAACAAAATGAATGTAAAGAAAATCATCACACTGCTGCTGGCGCTGGTGCTGGCCGCCGGTATGGTCGCCTGCGGCACAAAGGGCAGCGGTACAACGGACGGGATGAGCAATGAGCCGAAGAATGCCGAGGAAGCAGCTGCCATGCACAAGGAGCTGATGGCCCAGGAAAATGCCATCCTCTCGGGAAATACCGCACTTTGGGAGAAGGTTTTCATGGAGGCCGACAAGGGCATGACCATGCAGGAGGACGGCAAAAACTACGGCGAATTTCTGCTGGACACCATCGAATCCGCCAAGGATCAGTTTACGGCGGATGAACTGAAGCTGCTTCAGGGAGAAGCGGAGAAGATCCGCGACATCGAAGACAAGCTGACCATGCTGGAGGAAAAATACCCCGATATCGCACAGGAATCCATAGACGGTGACATGAGTGTGCCTGCGGGCAGCGATATGGCCACGCTGCCCGACGATGGCAGTATGCAGAAGTTTCCCGCCTTTGAGGGCAAGGATCTGGATGGCAACACGGTGAAGAGCAGTGAGCTGTTCTCTAAAAATGCCGTCACCGTGGTGAATTTCTGGTTCACCACCTGCAATCCATGCGTAGGAGAGCTTGCCGAGCTGGACACGCTGAACAAGAAACTCGCGGAGAAGGGCGGCGCGCTGATCGGCGTCAACACCTTCACGCTGGACGGCGACAAAGCGGCAATCTCTGAGGCAAAGAATGTACTGGCTAAGAAGGGTGCGGCCTATCAGAATGTGTATTTCGCTTCCGACGGTGAGGCGGGAAAGTTCACCACCAATATCTTTGCCTATCCCACCACCTATGTGGTTGACAAGAACGGCAACATCGTGGGCGACCCCATCGTGGGCGCTATTACGGAAAAGAAGCAGGCGGAGGCACTGCAAGCCCAAATCGACAAGGCGCTCTCCGCCGATATGGGCTGACAAACGGAGGTTTCCCCGCAAGGAGGAATACGCGCCATAAGGCGGCGGACAGGTAATGTCCGCCGCCTTATGGCTATTTTAGATGAGGTGTTGTAAGCGTCAAGCCTAACCGCGGATAGACAGGCATGAGACAATAGTAGCGGAACGTTTTGCAACGTTCCGTTACTGTCATATTGGAGGTGTCGGGATGACAAGCACAGAGTTGAAACACCGCGCGAAATTGCAGGAGTGGTCGGCACGAATACAGGACTGCCGCAGCAGTGGCCTGCCAGTGCGGGCATGGTGCAGGCAAGAAGGAATCAACGCAACGACCTATTACCGTTGGGAGCGGGAGTTGTTGGCCGCGGCCGAAGTAGTGCCGCAGCAGGAAGCGGATGTCACATTTGCAGAACTTTCAGCGGTAAGACAGGTATCTCGCAACGTCGCGGAACGTTCCGCAACGCTGCATATCGGGAGCGCCAGTCTGGACATTTACTCGGGATGTGATGCGGAACAGCTGAAAATGCTGGTAGAACTTCTGCGCCTATGCTGAATGATTTCACCGGCGCAGATAAAGTCTATATCGCCTGCGGCTACACAGATCTGCGCAAAGGCATAGATGGCCTGGCACGCCTCGTCCAACAGCAGTTTGAACTGGATCCATTTACCAACACGCTGTTTCTGTTCTGCGGACGGCGGCGAGACCGTATCAAGGGCTTATACTGGGAAAAGGACGGCTTTCTGCTGCTGTACAAACGGCTGG
>CAVBAZ010000220.1:0-9264 GCA_963593515.1 Bacteroidaceae bacterium | reverse complement strand
TCGGAGGTCAGGTGGCCCACGTCGGTGATGTTCATGACGCGGTTCACGTCGTACCCGGCGTAGCGCAGGTACTTCTCCAGCACGTCCTCCATGATGTAGGAGCGCAGGTTGCCGATGTGGGCGAAGTGGTACACGGTGGGGCCGCAGGTATACATCTCCACATGGCCGGGGGTATGGGTGACGAACTCACCCTTCTTATGGGTGGCGGAATTGTACAGATACATGGTGGTTTCTCCTTTATATGGTTAATTTGTAATTGGCAATATAAAAAACGCCTCTCAGACAGCATTGTCTGAGAGGCGAAAAAGATAGCTTCGCGGTTCCACTCTCGTTTATCACTCAAGTTCGGCCTGATGACGGCGGCCAGCCGGAGGGCATCCACATCCCCCGCGCTCCCGGACGCACTTTCTGTCCGCAGCGGGTAAAAGGGCTTTCAGCCGGTGGCCCCCTCTCTCTATCCCCGTGGGATGGACATACTCTTTCCGATCGTCGCGCTGTTCATTTGTCGCGTTTATTGTAACAGGCTTTCGCCCCGGTGTCAAGCCTCCTTGGCGCTTTTGAACACGTCGGCGTTTTTCACGAAATACTCCACGCCGGAGTACACGGTGGTCACCAGAATTACGATCTGGCAGACGATATTCAGCCAATGGGGGATGCCGAACAGGATCAGGCAGATGCACACCATGGTGCTGGCGGTCTTGATCTTGCCCGACCACGCGGCGGCGATGACACGGCCCTTCTCCACGGCCACCAGCCGCATGCCGGACACGGCAAACTCCCGCACCAGCACGACAGCGAGGATCCATGCCAGCATGTCGCCCTGCTCCACGAAGCAGCACAGGGCCGCCATCACAAGGCACTTGTCCGCCAGCGGATCCATGAACTTGCCGAAGTCGGAGATCTGGTTATAATGCCGGGCGATGTAGCCGTCGGCAAAGTCCGTCAGGCAGGCCACGATGTACACGCCCAGCGCCCAATAGCGGCTGCCGGGAAAATCCACATACATCAGCACCAGAAACACCGGGATCATCAGCACGCGGCCGATGGTCAGATAGTTGGCCATATTTTTCGGCATGGTTTTACTCCTCCCTTTCGCCCACCAGCTCGCCGTCCATGGCGCCGGTGATGCGCACTGTCACGAAGTCGCCGGGATCCACGTCGGCCTCGCTGGTGAAATAGATATGTCCGTCGATATCGGGGCTTTCGGCGTAGCTGCGGCCCATGTACTGCATGGACTGGGCATCGAAGCCCTCACACAGCACCTCTACCAGATCGCCCATGCGGCTCTCGTTGAAGTCGTCCATGATGCGGGACTGCACGTCCACCACCAGCTCGGCCCGGCGCTCCGCCTCGGCGGTGTCCACGCGGTTGGGCATCTCGGCGGCTTCGGTGCCCTCCTCAGGAGAGTAGGGGAACACGCCTGCCCGCTCGATATGGGTCTCCCGCAGGAACTCGCACAGCTCGTTGAAGGCGGTCTCGTCCTCATAGGGAAGGCCGGTGATCAGGCTGGTGCGCAGCACCACGCCAGGGATCCGCTCACGCAGCTTCTCCATCAGCGCCAGCAGGCCCGCGTGGGTCTCATGGCGGCGCATGGCCTTCAGAATGGTGTCGTTGCAGTGCTGGATAGGCATGTCGATGTACTTGCAGATTTTCGGCTCCGCCGCGATGGTGTCGATCAGCTCGTCGGTGATGGTGTCGGGATAGAGATAGTGCAGGCGGATCCAGTGGAAATCCAGCTTGCATAGCTCCCGCAGCAGCTCCGGCAGCTTCTTCTCATGGTAGAGGTCTACGCCATAGCGGGTGATGTCCTGCGCGATGACGATGCACTCCTTCACGCCGTCCGCCGCCAGAGCGCGGGCTTCGGTCAGGATCTCCTCCATGGGGCGGCTGCGGTAGCGGCCCCGCAGCTTGGGGATGATGCAGTAGGCGCAGCTGTTGGAGCAGCCCTCGGCAATGCGCAGATAGGCGAAGTGAGTGGGGGTGGACAGCACGCGGGGAAGCTCCTCCACCGCACCGTTGATGTCGCTGAAATGGGTACAGTCTTCGCCAGCCATCACCTGCTCCACGGCGGACACGATATCGCCGTAGTCGGCGGTGCCCATCATGCCGTCGATCTCCGGCAGCTCCGTCATCATTTCATCCCGGTAGCGCTGGCTCAGGCAGCCGGTCACCAGAATTTTCTTCACCTCGCCCGCCGCCTTCAGTTCCGCGGCGGAGAGGATCGTCTCGATGGCCTCCGTCTTGGCGCTGTCGATAAAGCCGCAGGTGTTGATGACCACCACATCACTGCCGTTGACATCCTCCTGCACGGTCATGCCCGCCTGCAGACACATAGCCATCATCTGCTCCGTGTTGACGCGGTTCTTGTCGCAGCCAAGGGAGATAAAGGATACGTTCATAGGTCTCCTCGTTTCTATTCTTCTATTTCCCCGCCCAGACGGTTCAAGGCCGGACGGATATCATTCCATGAAAAGCCCCGCCGCAGCAGGGCGTCGCTGAGCTTTTTCAGCATGGTGCGGTCAGGCGTTCTGCCGCCCAGCTTCTTGTGCAGAAAGCGGTCGATGGCTTCGGCACTGTCGGGGAGCTGGGAAAGCGCCTCGTCCCACAGCTCGCGGGGGATACCCCGCTTTTGCAGCTCCTGCCGTACCCGCCCCGGGCCGTATCCGCTGGCGGCATAGTGCTGGGCGATAACTCCGGCATAGGCGGCATCGTCCACCGCACCCAGCGATTCCAGCCAGTCCGCCGTTTCCTCCACGTCCTCCGGCGCAACGCCCTTGCGGCTCAGCCGGTCGGTCAGCTCCTTGCGGGACAGCATCCGACCTGATGCCATCCGCGCCGCCTTCACCCGGCTTTCGGATCGCTTGCCAGCATTTTGTAATTGTACCACAAGTTCAGGGGATAAGTCCATACCCTGATACAAGCCAAATTGCAGGAGCTCGTTCCGAGTGATCCGGAGGGGGTCGCCCTCCTCCAGATACACCAGCACGCGCTCCTGCACATGTTTGGAATTTTCGATCCGTGTGATCCTCATTCGTCGCTGTCGTCAAAGTCGTCGGCAGACACGTCCACAGCGCGGCCCGCGGCACGGGCGGCGATCTTGGACTGGTTGCCCATCAGCTTATGGAAATTCTCCCGGACGCTCTTCTCCAGCGCCGCGGCGGCGTCGGGATTCTGCCGGAAGTACTCCTTGGCGGCGTCCTTGCCCTGACCCAGACGCACGTCGCCCAGACTGAACCAGGAGCCGCTCTTCTGCACCAGATCCAGCTTCACGCCCAGATCGATCAGCTCGCTGAGCTTACTGATGCCCTCGCCGTACATGATATCGAACTCCGCCTCACGGAAGGGAGGGGCCACCTTGTTCTTGACCACCTTGGCGCGGACGTGGTTGCCCACCACCTCGCCGCCAGCCTTCAGGGTCTCCACCCGGCGCACGTCGATACGGACGGAGGCGTAGAATTTCAGCGCCCGGCCGCCGGTGGTGACCTCGGGGTTGCCGTACATGACGCCCACCTTCTCGCGCAGCTGGTTGATGAAGATGACGATGGTATTGGTCTTGTTGATGATGCCGGTCAGCTTGCGGAGAGCCTGACTCATCAGGCGGGCGTGCAGGCCCACGAAGCTGTCGCCCATCTCGCCCTCGATCTCAGCGCGGGGCACCAGCGCCGCCACGGAGTCCACCACCACCACGTCGATGGCGCCGGAGCGCACCAGCGCCTCCGTGATCTCCAGCGCCTGCTCGCCGGTGTCCGGCTGGGAGATCAGCATGTCCTCCACATTGACGCCCAGCGCCTTGGCATAGGTGGGATCCAGCGCGTGCTCGGCATCCACAAAGGCCACCTCGCCGCCCATCTTCTGAGCCTCAGCCAGCACATGGAGGGCCAGCGTGGTCTTACCGGAGGATTCCGGGCCGTAGATCTCCACCACGCGGCCACGGGGCAGGCCGCCGATGCCCAGCGCCAGATCCAGCGCCAGCGAGCCGGTGGGGATGGCCTCCACATTAGCCACGTTGCCGTCGCCATAGCGCATGATGGAGCCCTTGCCATACATTTTCTCGATCTGCTGCATGGCGGTCTCGATCGCTTTTTTCTTATCCGCGTTGGCGGCAGTGGTCGCCGCAGTCTCCTTCTTCGCTGCCATGGGTCTTCCTCCTTTTATCTCTCCGTCATTCGGTATCAAATACGCTTTCATGGAGCGTGCCATACACCACGCGGGGGATACCCGCCGTGTCCGGCACCACTTCGATATCGCCGAAGCCCTGCGCACGCATGATGCGCAGCACGTCATCCGCCTGACCGATGCCCACCTCAAAATAGAGACGGCTGCCGGGATGGAGGGCCGTGCGCCATTTGTCGCTGATGGCCCGGTAGAAATCCAGCCCGTCACCGCCGCCCTTCAAAGCCGTCAGCGGCTCATAGTCCCGGACGGACACGTCCAGTCCCGCGATATCGCCATCAGGGATGTAGGGCGGGTTGCTGACGATGCAGTCGAACTCACCGAAGCGGGGCGGCGGCCCGTCAAGGGCATCTACTTGCCAGGGCAGCACCTGCGCCGTCAGGCCGCAGCGGCGGATGTTGCGGCGGCAGACACGCAGCGCGCCCTCCATCAGTTCGCCCAGCACCACATGGCTGCCGGGGCAGAATTTCGCCACCGCCAGACCCACGCAGCCGCTTCCGGCGCACAGATCCAGCACGCGGGGCTCATGCAGCGTTTTCACAAAGCCGATGGCCTGCTCCGCCAGCACCTCCGTGTCCACGCGGGGGATCAGGACGTTTTCATCAATGTCCAGATCCATGCCGCAGAAGCTCCACTCGCCGATGAGATAGGCCAGCGGTTCCCCCGCCAAATGGCGCTTCACCAGCGACGCGGCCCGCTGCTCCACCTCCTGCGGCACATACAGCCCGCCGTCACGCAGCAGCTCCTGGCGGGTTTTTCCGGCGGCGAAGGCCACCAGTTCCCGTGCCTCCAAGGTGGCGGCGTCGATGCCGGAACGGCGCAGTTCCTGCCGGATATCCATATACAAATTGTTATATGTTGTCGCCATAATACGATTCGTTGTCAGTTTTTGTCGGTTTCCTTACCACTTGTCCTTGCCCTTCTCCTCCGGCAGCACCAGCTTCATGGCCTCGATGGCCACCTCCAGCATGGAGTCATCCGGCTCGTTGGTGGTGAAATTCTGCATCCACATGCCGGGCGCGGACAGGATACGGGTCAGCTTGTTGTCATGGGCGCCCACGGCACGATTGAACTCGTAGGTGATGCCCACCACGGGCACCAGCAGCAGCAGCTTTACGCCGATGCGTACCCAGATATTCTGCCAGTTGATGTAGGGGAACACAAGGCTGGACACCAGAATGGAGACGACGATCACCACGAACAGGAAGCTGGTGCCGCAGCGGGGATGGTGCTTGGGCTGGATGCGGGCGTTCTCCACCGTCAGGGGCAGGCCCGCCTCATAGCAGAAAATGGTCTTATGCTCCGCGCCGTGGTAGCAGAACACCCTGCGCACATCCTTCTGCTTGGAGCACAGGATCAGATAGGCCAGAAAAATCAGCACCTTCACGATGCCCTCGATCAGGTTATGCAGCGCCGCGCTCTGGGCATGGAACAGCCCGGCGATAAAGGTGGGCAGCAGCATGAACAGCACCAGTGTCATGCCCAGCGACAGCACCACCGAGAAGGCCACCAGCACACTCTGCAGCTTTTCCGCCGGAAGGTGCTTTTCCAGCCACTGGTCGAATTTACTTGGCTGGGCGTTTTCGTCATCGGGGAAGTAGTCCGCCGAGAACATCAGCGCCTTGACGCCGGTGACGATAGAGCTTAAAAACGTGGCCATGCCCCGGATGATGGGCCAGCCCAAAATGGGGAATTTATCCTTGATGAACTTCCGCTCCGTTACCTTGGTCACCAGTCCCTCCGGGGCGCGGACGACGATGGCGTCCTTTTCCGGGCCGCGCATGAGGATGCCCTCGATCAGCGCCTGACCGCCAATGGTGGTGCGAAACGTACCTTGCTTTTTTTCTGCCATGGGATGTCCTTTCCTTTTCAGTATAGCATACTATTTTTCATAATGCAACAGCTGTTCTATTGCTTTTTCTCTTTTTCGTGCAGCAGCCGGTGGGAGGTGATGGGCAGGCGGATGGTGACGATGCAGCCGCCGCCCTTGGCGTTGCCGATGGCCAGCGACCCGTCGTGGAGCCGGATGATCTCGTCGCACACCGCAAGGCCGATGCCGCTGCCCCGGGCCTTGGAGGAGCCCTTATAGAACTTCTCCTTCACATGGGGCAGATCCTCGTCGGGGATACCGGGGCCATAGTCCCGGATGGTGATGATATAGTGGTTGCCCTTGCGGTTGAGGCGGGCCTCGATCCGCTTGCCTGCGCCGCCGTGCTTGGCGGCGTTATCCAGCACATTGCAGAACACCTGCTTGAGCCGCTCGGAGTCCGCGGTGATCGACTCGTCATACACGCCGCCGCTGTGGTACTCCAGTGTGATGCCCTGCTGCTTGAAGATCTCGTGGTAGGTATACACCGCGTCCTCAAACTCCGCCTGCAGGTCAACCTGCTCCAGATGCAGAGAGAACCGCCCGTCGGACATGCGGGAAAAGTCCAGCAGCTCCTCCACCATCTTGGTCAGGCGGCTGGATTCCTTCACAATGATGCCCAGACCGCGGTGCAGGGCCTCGGGATCGCTGCCGTCGTCCTCCAAAAGGGTCTCGCCCCAGCCGTTGATGGCCGTCAGGGGCGTGCGCAGCTCATGGGACACGGAGGAGATGAACTCCGACTGTAATTTCTCGTTCTCGCCGATCTTCAGGGACATGTCGTTGATGTTGTCCACCAGCTCGCCCATCTCATCGGCGTACCGGTTGGGGATCTGATAGCCGTAGCTGCCGCCGGAGATGTGCTTGGCCGCCTCGCTGACGGCGGCCACAGGCGCCACCACATTATTGATAAGCAGCAGACTGGAGATCACGATCACGAAGATCACCGCCGCCATGATGGCCAGAATGATCAGCACCGTCAGCAGCACCTGACTGTCCAGATTCTTGGTAGCGGTGACGAACCGCATGACGCCCACGACCCGGCCATCGAACTTCAAAAGGCCGGAAGCGGCGATGATCTTTTCACCGGTGGCCGGGTCCACGCCCTGAAAGCTGCTGATCTGGCCGGAGCTGAAAGCCTCCAGCACATCCGGTGTATTCGGCAGAGAGCCCACCATCAGGCTGCGGGTGGAGACCTCCACCCTGCCGTTCTTGTCCAGAAATTGCAGTTCGATGGTCTCGCTGCTCTCAAAGCTGCTGGCATAGAGGATGGCGCTGCGGTAGTATTCGTCATAGCTGGTCATGGCGTAGTTGTTGAAATACTCCGTGCCGGCGCTGGCCTTGGCTTCCAGCGCGCTGCGGGCGCTGGAATAGTAGTTGCTGCCCAGCGCGATGGAGACCATCACCGCGATCAGCACAAGGATCGTAATAACCGGTAGGATGCTGCTGACGATCCAGCGGCGGCGCAGGCCGATGGCACGCTTCGGCTGTTTTTTCACAAGGTCTCCCTCCCCTCCGTAAAACTTCTCCTGCGAGGCGCTTATTCGCCCCATTTATAGCCAAAGCCCCACACGGTGGTGATATAGGTGGGGTTGGCGGTGTCGTCCTCGATCTTCAGCCGCAGACGGCGGATATTCACATCCACGATCTTCAGCTCGCCGAAATAGTCGTGGCCCCAGACCGTGTCCAATATCTCCTCGCGGCTGAGCGCTTTGCCGGGATTCTCCATAAACAGCTTCATCAGGCCGTATTCCACTTGCGTCAGCTTGATACGCTGGCCGTCCTTCTCCAGCGTGCGGTTGCGCAGGTTCAGCACAAAGGGCGGGCTGGACAGGCTGTCCTCCTTCTCCTCCGGCTCGATCGTGCCGCCGCTGCGGCGCATCAGAGCGTCTACGCGGGCCGTCAGCTCCGCGGGGGAAAAGGGCTTCGTCACATAGTCGTCGGCGCCGGTCATCAGTCCGGTGACCTTATCCATCTCCTGTGAGCGGGCCGTCAGCATGATGATGCCGATGGCGGCGTCATGGGCGCGGAGACGGCGGCATACCTCAAAGCCGTCGATGCCGGGCAGCATCACATCCAGCAGCGCCACCCGGATATCCTTCTGCGCCTTCAGCTTCTGCAGCGCTTCCTCGCCGCTTTCCGCCTCCACCACCTCGTAACCGGCACGGCGCAGGTTGATGACGATAAAGCTCCGGATGCTGGCCTCGTCCTCCAATACCAGTACCTTTCTCATAGACTCTCCTTTCACGTTCCCTGTCCCTTACTTGTCAGCGTGCGTCCATGTGCTGACGGTCATGTGGAAATTCGCCTTCACGGTCTCCACATCCAGACCGTACCGCGCCGCGCCGTCCAGCAGTTCCGCGGCGTAATTGACACCGGGCTGACGCCGCAGCAGGAAGCGCTCTCCCATCTCGGCGCGATTCTCCCGGTTCTCGTTGGTGATGGTATACAGCGCCAGCACCGGCGTTGTGTCCACCGACAGGATCACCTGATACTCGCCCGTCACCGTTTCCTGAGACTCTGCGCTGACAAGGTTGCCCCGCCAGTCGTCCGGCACCTGAAAATACCAGCCGCCGCTCTGGCAGTGGTATGTCTGCGCCACGACAGTGCTGCTGCCGAAGCGGTTATACTGCACCCAATAGGCCAGTGTATCGTTTCCCGTGCCCCATGCGTCCGGGCAGGGGACCTCGGTCACACCGTCGTCATTCATATCCTGCGGCACCAGCTGATGGTAGGGATGGATGACCACGGATTTACCGGTGGAGATATCCAGCGCCAGATTGTTCAGGCCCCAGTAGCTGTCCCACACCAGAATATCCGTCACCGCCATGTTGTCCTCGTTGACGCCGGTAATGAAAACCGCAGGCTTTCCGCCCAGAATATCGCCCTTGACCACGCTGCCGCGGTTCAGATTCGTCATGGTGCTGGACAGGCCGCAGCGGTAGGTCACCGCCAGAATATTGGTCTGCCATGTATAGACCTCGGCCACAGGCAGACCCTCGCTGTCACTGCGCAGCACAAACAGCGCCGGAGGATCATAGGTGTTCAGATCCTGCACAACAAAGCGGGTGTAGCTGCTGTTCATCAGCGAGATCGCCTCGCGTCCGATGCTGTATACCGCCACCGTCTGCACGCTGCTGCTGATCTTCCAGCCCACCACCAGCTCGTTCTGACCGTCGCCGGTCATGTCCTCATAATACACGCTGTCGATGCTGCTGCCGCTGCCC
>CAVBAZ010000219.1:0-6351 GCA_963593515.1 Bacteroidaceae bacterium | reverse complement strand
GGCGGGTTTCGTCATCGCACAATATAGACCCGCTCCTGCTCTGTTCCGGGGTGCTCCTGCACCGCCGTGAAGAACAGCGTCTTATGCACCAGCCGGTCTCCAAGGCGCGAATCGTACTGCGTCTCGTACCGAAATCTGGGCACCTGTCCGAACTGCGAGACCGCAACATAATCGAACAGCGAGAAGGCCCCCAACAGCAGCACCATGCAGCCGAGCACGATACCTATGCGCAGGCCGCGCTTCGTTACCATTGGCCGGATCATGAAGTAGATCCCGGCCACCAGCAGAAGGCTGCCCAGTGTGGCATAAATGCCGCCCCAGCTGCTGTCGCTGGGGAAGATCATCAGCGCCGACACCATAATAAACAGGCCGAACGCCGACAGCAAAATGCCCAATATCTTCCGTTTTCCCGTCTTTACCTCATTCCGGCTGTATTCCGCCATCGCGGCTGCCGTTTCTCTGGTTTCCCGATCCATACTCTCGCTTTTCCTTTCTCCGTCGATGATCTCCGGGATGCTCACGTCATAAAAATCAGCGATCTCCACCAGCATGCCGATATCCGGCATGTTGGCTCCGGTCTCCCAGCGGGACACCGTCCTGCCGGACACATTCAGCTTCTCCGCCAGCTGCTCCTGCGTCAGCTTCTTCTCCTTCCGCAGCGCTTTCAGGAATGTTCCGACCCTGATCTGATCCATACGGATGCCCTCCTTTCGCTGTCAGTATGGCATAAGCCGCATCATTTGAACACGACACAAAGCGAGAAATGCCGTATTTCATGATGCAGACACACCTGTCCGGCGCATAACTGTCAGCAGCCGTTCCCGAAACCGCGCCTATACCTGAGCGTTTTCCCGGAACAGCCACTTATCCCGCCGGGCCGCGAAGTGCTTCGTGAAGAAGCCCAGCACCGTACCCACCAGCACGGCGGCAATGATAGTCCCCACGCCCACGCTGCCCAGACCGCCGATGCACAGCAGGCACACCGCCAGCGATATGGCTACCATAGTCGAATCAAACAGCACCTTCACTTTGGCGAAGGCCATGCCGCTGACATCCGATACGGCCTTCATGGCGCCCTCACCGGCAAGGGGCATGATATCCGGCGGCATATACAGGAAGATACCAAACGCGATACACACCGCGCTCAGCAGCATCATGCCTGCTCTTACCGCGATATGGGTCGGATCCGGCAAAAAGGAAACGCACCAGTTGCAGAAGGTGGTGAAGTACCCAAATACGATGCCCACGATCACCTGCAAAAAATTCACCGGCTTGAAGCGCTTTCTCAGCAGCGCAAGCTGCAGCAGCACCAGAAAGCAGTGGAACAGGATGGTGGCCTTGCCCATTTCGATGCCCCACACACAGGTCATGGTATAGGGTATCGAGCTGACCGGCGACACGCCCAGATCGGACTTGACCGACAGCGCGATACCCACCGTCATGATAAACAGTCCCACGATATACATGGTAAAACGTCTTGCCAAATTCTGCTTTTTCATATGTACCTTACTCTCTCCTTTGCTATCCTCGAAGTATATCATGCAGCAGCCCGCGGCGGGTGCCGCAGGCTGCTGTTCATCTTTCCATGATAAAGCGGGTAAGCGTGACATTGCCGTCTTTTTCCGTACCTGCCACGCGAAAGCCGCTCTTTTCCGTATAAAACCTGACATTTTCCCGCTTGTCCGCAGGCGTCACCAGCGTGAGCCGCCTCCAGTCCCCATAGCGCTCCCTGACAAACCGCACGGCCTGTGTCCCGATGCCCCTGCCCTGAAACGCCGGAACAACGCACAGGCAGCCGATCTCATACACATGCGCCGCCTGCTCCTTGCAGGAAACGCAGCCCACCGGCTCACCGTCGCACAAGATCAGGAACTTCGGATATTTCCGGATGGATTCCTCCATGGCTTCTTTTGTCCTGCCGTACCCCGGACACGCACCATACCGCAGATAGTCGTCGTAAAAGGAAGCGTTATAGATGCTGACCAGCAATTCAGCATCCTCCGGCACCGCCTGCCGGTATGTGATCGTCACTGTCCGTCACCTCCGCAGCGCCGTCATTTCGCACGCCTTACGCCGCTGTTTTGCTGTGCTTTTTCTCCTCATAAATGCTGTTGAGGGTATACAAAATCACGCCCGCCCAGATGAAGCAGAAGCTCACCAGCTTTTCCTTCGTCAGACTTTCGCCCATGATCATGCCGCAGAAGATCGCCAGCGTGGGGCTGAGGTACTGGCAGATGCCGGTGGTCATCAGCGGCAGGTTCCGCACGCCGATGGCGTAGAACAGCATGGGAACCGCCGTCACCACGCCGGAGCCGATCAGCAGCAGCTGCCGCACCACCGTCAGACCGCCCATGCCGTTGTCGCCCATGCGGCAGCACAGCACGAACACGATGGCCACCAGCACCATCATGATGATCTCCATGGTGGTGCTGACGATGGAATCAATGGTCAGGCTCTTCTTGATGGCGGCGTAAATGGCGAACATGGTGGCCAGGGCGATGGTCACATAGGGCACGCCGCCGAAACCGCTGGTGCTCAGCACGATGCCCACCACCACAATGGCGATGATGACAAAGTGCCGCCACGAGATCTTCTCCTTGAAGATCACCGCGCCGAAAGCGAACACCACCAGCGGCTGGATGTAATAGCCCAGCGAGCACTCCAGCACCCGGCCGTTCTGCACCGCCCACAGATACACGATCCAGTCGCCGAACAGAAACACCGCCGCGGGGATCTCCCGTTTCAGCACCTGCTTATCCTTGAAGGCCGCCGCCAGCTGGGGCAGCTTGCCCTGCATCCATAAGATCAGCACGCAGCACACCGCCGCCCACACGATGCGGCTGGCCATCAGGAAGAAGGTGTCCATCTCGCCGCACAGGTACCAGTACAACGGCTGGAACCCCCAGATGAGGAAGCACCCCAGCATGGCGGTCAGGCCCTTTTTATAGTTGTACACAGGCATCGCGGCAACACTTCCTTTTTCTTGTAATTTTTCGCAAATCGTGATAAAATACATAAAAAACTTCAACTAGCATACCACCGGAGGGCGAAAATGGCAATACTTTGTCGGAATTTTTATACAGGAAATACGGTGGATATCGCCCGCAGTCTGGTGGGCTGCTATCTGGTGCGGCGCTATGAGGGTGAGCTTCTGGTCTGCCGCATCACGGAAACGGAAGCTTATGTGGGCGCCATCGACAAAGCCGCCCACTCATACGGCTATCATAAGACCGCCCGCAACGCCACCATGTTCGGCCCGCCGGGCCATGCCTACATCTACCTCATTTACGGCATGCACTGCTGCCTGAACTTCGTCACCGAGCCGGAGGGCGAGCCCTCCGCCGTACTGCTGCGGGGCCTTTCCCCGGTACACGGACTGGACGTCATCTGCCGCCTGCGGTACGGAAAAGCCCCGAATGAGCTGACGGCCTATCAGCGGAAGAACCTGCTCAACGGCCCCGGCAAATGCTGCCGCGCCTTGGGGCTTGACCGCCGCCAGAACGGCCTTGACCTGACCACCGGCGAGGAACTGTTCCTCTGCACTTCCCCGTCTGACGCGGGCCTGCCCCACCAGCCGCCCCGCCCCTTCACCGTTCAAACCGGAAAGCGCATCGGTATCGACTACGCGCAAGAAGCCGTAGACTTCCCGTGGCGCTTCTATACCACCGATCTATAAGGAGAATCCCTATGCTGATTTTTGACATGGACGGCACCCTCATTGACTCCAACGGCATCTGGCGGGACGTGGACACCGCCTTCCTCGCCAAGCGGGGCCTGCCCTACACGCGGGAATACTACGAGGGCGTGGCCCATACCGTGTTCCCTAAGGCCGCCATCTTCACCAAGGAATACTGCCACCTCCCGGAATCCACCGACGAGATCATGGCCGAGTGGATGGAGATGGCCGGCGATCTCTACACCACCAGCGTGCCGGTAAAGCCCGGTGTGGTGGCCTATCTGGAAAAGTGCAAGGCCGCCGGAGAGCGGATGGCCGTCCTGACCTCCAGCGTTCCCGCCCATTGTCACGCGGCGCTGGGCCATCTGGGCTTGAAGCCCTATTTTGAGCATATCTACTTCGCCCAGGAGCTGGGCATGGACAAGAAGGAACCCGCCATTTACCGCAAAACGGCGGAGCTGCTGGGCGTAGATGTGGCGGACTGCACCATCTTTGACGACTCCATCGCCGCCTGCCGCAGCGCCCGGACAGCGGGCATGCAGGTCATCGGCGTGTACGACGAATTTTTCCACGTCTCATGGGACGAGATGCAGACGGTGTGCCACCGCTGCATCCGCAGCTTTGAGGAGCTGGTGTAAGGAGACATGTATGGTTACCCGCGGCGGCATGCACCCCAAGGGTACTTGTTCCGCTTTGCTCCACTGCGTGGTCATGCCGCCCTACGAAGGTCTGCCGATGATATTGCGTAGGGCGGGGTGACCACACCCCGCCGCCAGCACACGGGTATCCATCCCCCACGCGAAAAACGGCCGTGCACTGCACGGCCGTTTTCCTTTTGGAAAGAGTAAGAGAGAAAATAAATGGATAAGCAGTTCGCTTTCTTATGCCTTGTAAACACCGGCCATCAGGTCGCAGATGACCGCCAGATCGGCGAACATCAGATAGCCCAGCAGCAAACCCGTGACCTTCACCACAGGATTGAACCAGCCCGTCACGATGGAAACAAATGTACCCAGCACCACCAATGTCAGGAGCAGGGCCAGCACCACAGCAGTTGTCTTTTTCATAGCAAAAACTCCTTTCATCATTCTGTTTGTGTTTTGCTCTTTACAGTTATGATGATACACCCGTTTTTGCCATTTGTAAAATACGTGAAAACTAAATTTGTTATAGGTTAATCCTATGTCGCATTCGACTGCTTATACTTCTCCGCATAGTCCTCCATGGCCTGAATGTACGCCTGTGCCATAGGGCTCAGCAGCATGTGATTGCGCACGATATACCCCAGGCTCACCCGCTTGCGGGGCTTCAACAGCAGCATAGCGGAGGCGTAAACCGTGCGTGACATCTCGTCGTCCAGTCCGATGCCCGCCTGATAGGCGTTGATCTCGCGGGTCAGGTCGTTGGCGGTAGCCCGGTCGCGCACCAGAATGTGCCGGGGCGTCACCGCCGGCATGGAGATATCCTCCGAAAAGAATGCCGCGTTGTGTCGCCCCTGCTCAAAGGACACGCAGGGATAGGGTGCCAGCTCCTCCTCCGTCACCTCTCCCCTGTTCGCCAGCGGGTGGTTCTTGTCCACATATATGGTGGCGTCCTTCTGCACCAGCTCCGTATAGGTCAGCTCGTTCTCCCGGAACAGCCGCCGCAGCACCTCACCGTTCTGTTCCGTCATCACCAGTACGCCCACCTCGCTGCGCATCCGGCCCACATCCTCGATGACCTCATAGGTGGTGGTCTCCCGGAAGGTCATGCTGTACTTCTCGCCGCCCATGTCCCGCACCACCCGGGCAAGCACACGGGCCGCGAAGTTATAGTGCTGGGCCGACACGGCAAACTGCTGCTTGTGCTGGGACTGCGCCCCGTAGCGCTCCTCCAGCAGCTCCGCCTGCATCAGCACCTGCCGGGCATAACCCAGGAACTCGTCCCCCTCCCGGCTCAGCACCACGCCGCGATTGGTGCGCAGAAAGATGGTAATGCCCATCTCCCGCTCCAGCTCCTGAATGGCGGCGGTCAGGCTGGGCTGGGAGATAAACAGCGCCTTGGCCGCGCCGCTGATGGTGCCGGTCTCCGCCACGGTGGTGACGTACCGCAATTGCTGCAAGGTCATGGCCGTTCCTCCTTAAAAGCTGCCGATGGGGATAGAGCCGTCATCGCTGCCCTTGGTGATGGACTGGATGGTCAGATAGTACCCCCGGCCGTTCTCCATCTCCACATAGACCCTCTCCCCCGCCTTGTGGCCCATAACGGCCCGGCCCACGGGGGATTCCTTGCTGATCCAGCCCTTCAGGGCATCCTGCCTCAATGTCGTCACCAACTGAATAGTGCGGCTGCGTCCGGTGTTCTCCATTAGGATCTCCACCGTGTCATAAAGCCCCGCCGTGTCCGCCGTAGACTTATCGCCGATGACCTTGGCGGTCTTTATCATCCGCTGCAAGTACCGGATGCGGCTGTCATTGCGGTTCTTCTCCTGCTTGGCGCACTTATACTCAAAATTCTCGCTGAGATCGCCGAAGGCCCGCGCCGTCTGCACGTCCTCGATCAGCTTGGGTCGCAGCTGCTGCACCCGATAGTCGATCTCCTCCTGCATCTTCTGAATGTCCTCTTTCGTCAGTTCGTCGTACATAATATCACTCCTCGTATAATAAGTTTCAAAGTTAATATTTCAGGTATCAGCA
>CAVBAZ010000218.1:0-5620 GCA_963593515.1 Bacteroidaceae bacterium | reverse complement strand
GCAAAAGCCACGGCAGGGAAGCCCCGCCGTGGCTTCATCTTATACGTCTTATACGTCTCATACGTCGATTTTGAAGTCGCCCTCGGCGGCGCGCTGGAGCTTCTGCTGCCGCGCCCGGCCAATGGCCTCCTGCAGCGAGACGATGATGGCGTTGGACACGAAGAAGCCCCGGGGCGTCAGCCGCCAACCCTTCTCCGTCCGGACGGCGAAGCCGTGAGCCTCGTACTGCACCAGTAGCTCCTCCATGGGCTGGAACTTCTGGCGGAACTGCCGCTCAAAGTATCTGCTGTCGATACCCTCCGTGGTACGCAGCGACAGCATGATGTACTCCAGGTCCCGGTCAAGAGGCGGAATTTCCTCCATCTCCGACAGCCGCAGCTCTCCGGCGAGGTAGGCGTCCAGATCCCGCTCATAGGCGAAGCGCACGCCGCCCATATCGGAGTGGGCGCCGGGGCCGAAGCCCGCGTATTCGCCCAGCGTCCAGTATTTCAGGTTATGGCGGCTCTCGTACCCCGGCTGGGCGAAGTTGGAGATCTCATACTGCTCATAGCCGTGCTTTTGCAGGTACTCCACCGTCCACAGGTACATATCCGCCTGGGTATCGTCGTCGGGCAGGTCGGCGCTGTCGCGCTGCTGCCACAGGGGCGTGCCCGGCTCCACCTTCAATCCGTAGCAGCTGATATGCTTCGGCTCCAGCGCGGCGGCGGAGCGGAGGGTATCCTGCCACGCCTCCAGCGTCTGGCCCGGCAAACCGTAGATCAGGTCAAGGCTCAGGTTGTCGAATCCGGCCATCCGGGCCGCCGCGGCCGCCGACAGCACCTGCTCCCATGTATGTATCCGTCCGATGCGCCGCAGCAGGTCGTCGTCCGCCGCCTGAACGCCCAGCGAGATGCGGTCAAAGCCCGCCTTCCGCAGCGCCCGCAGCACCTTCCAGTCCTCGGCGCTGTCGGGGTTGGCCTCCAGCGTGATCTCCGCATCGGCGGCCACATGATAGCGCTTTTTTACGGTTTTCAGCAGCTTCACCAGCCGCTTTTCCCCCAGATAACTGGGGGTGCCGCCGCCGAAATATACCGTGTCCACCGTGTGTGCGGTACACCGGGGCGCCACCTCCTCCAGATGGCGGATCAGGGCGGCGGTATAGGCATCCATCTTCTCCTCGCTGTGGGGCAGGGAGTAGAAGTCGCAGTAGGCGCACTTGCTCTTGCAGAAGGGGATGTGGAGATACAGGCCCAGTGTCTTTTCCATCAGGCATCCTCCTTCCTGTTACGCTGGATCATGGTGATGGCGTCATAAAAGCAGTTGACCCGGCAGGAGCGGCAGCCGATGCACTTATCCACATCCAGATCGTAAAAGCCGTCCGGCCGCTGGAACATGCACTCCACGGGACAGAACATGGCGCACCAGCCGCACCCGGTACAGGATACCGGGTCGATGACGGCGTATTGCAGCGGCTTTCGGCCGAAGAGATAGTAATTGTCGGGTAAGCTCATGGTGGTGCACCTCGGTATTGTTTTGGTTGGGATATTTCGCGCCCCGGCGCGACCTACTTTTGTCAACAGTGACAAAAGTAGGCAAAAGCACCGGAAGGAACCTCCGGTTCCTTCACCTCCAAGCGCGCTATAATGCGTGCAAAATTGTAACTGTGCCCCGCACGTTCACGCAGAATTTCCGGTTTTGTTTCATAATAGGATCGTCTCTGCTCCTGCGCCGCTGCACCCCAAGGGCACTTGTTCCGCTTCGCTCCACGGCGCCGCTGATGCCAACGCCGAACAACGCTTCAGTGTCTACCGTTGAAACCGTGAGCGGCAGTGGCGCAGAAAGAAAGTCAATGCATCATACGCAACGATAATCTCCGTGTTCTGCGAACGCGCGGTATAAGGTTACAAAATACAACATGAAACAGCGTGCGCGGATTCTTAAACCGCAGGTTTAAGTGGCGTTTTTGGTTACTTTTGCCGCCAAGGGCAAAAGTAACTCGTGGCCGGAGCCACGAAAAACTTTTCAACCACTTATTATACGCCCAACTCCCCCTTTTATCAATGCATGATTTTCCTCCCACGGGACAAACTATCCCCAAAACAGGGAAAGGCCGTGGAAAATATGGACATGTCACCCAAGGAATATCAGGAATATCTCAAGAGCATCAACCCCAAATCGCCGGTGTGGAAAAACATGGCGCTGGCGTTTCTGGTGGGCGGCGCGATTTGCTGCATCGGGCAGGCTATCGGAGACTGGTACGGCTTTCTTGGGCTAAGTAAGCAGGACGCCGCCACCGCCACATCGGTGACGCTGGTGTTCCTGTCGGCGCTTTTTACGGGGCTGGGCCTGTACCACAAGCTGGCCCGGTACGCCGGAGCGGGCACGCTGGTGCCTATCACGGGCTTTGCCAACGCCGTGGCATCCCCCGCCATCGACTTTCGGGCCGAGGGCGTGGTCACCGGCACGGCGGTGAAGATGTTTACCGTGGCCGGGCCGGTGATCGTATTCGGCACCGCCGCCAGCGTGGTGTATGGGTTGATCCTCTGGGCGGTGAAGTAGGGGAGTTCCGCGCTTCCGAGCGCGGGAGATGTTTCGTCCCTGCGGGGACGAGGGGAGTTTCGCGCCCCGGCGCGACCTACTTTTGTCAACAGTGACAAAAGTAGGCAAAAGCACCGGAAGGAACCTCCGGTTCCTTCACCTCCGGGCGCGCTATAATGTGTGCAAAATTGCTACTGCGTGCCGCACATTCACGCAGAATTTCCGGTCTCGTTTCATAATAGGACTGTCTTTGCTCCAGCACCGCTGCCGCTGATGCCAACGCCGAACAACGCATCAGCGTCTACCGTTGAAACTGTGAGCGGCAGCGGCGCAGGAAGAAAGTCGATTCGTCATACGCAACGAAATTCAGCATGTCCTGTAAACGCGAGGTAACAGACATCAAATCTAAGTAAATGTATAGCGTGCGCGGATTCTTAAACCGCAGGTTTAAGTGGCGTTTTTGGTTACTTTTGCCGCCAAGGGCAAAAGTAACTCGCCCCGCAGGGACGAAACACCTCCCAACAAAATAAACCCCCTTTCCTCCTCTCCCGTTTTGTGGTACAATACCAAGAGTACCAAAACAGGGGAGGATCGCATATGTTCAAGCGGGTCTATGTGGAGATCACCAACGTGTGCAACCTCTCCTGCGTATTCTGCCCCGGCACGGGCCGGGAAAAGCGCTTTCTCACCCCGGAGGAATTTCGCCTGATCGCGGAAAAGCTGCGGGGCCACACCCGCTACCTCTACTTCCACGTCATGGGCGAGCCGCTATTGCACCCGCAGCTGCCGGAGCTGCTGGCCATCGCCGGAGAGATGGGCTTCCGGGTGTGCATTACCACCAACGGCACGCTGCTTTCCGAAAAAGGCAATGCTCTGCTGGCCGCTCCGGCGCTGCATAAGGTCAGCGTCTCCCTCCACAGCTTCGAGGGCAACGACGGCGGCGACATGACGGACTATCTCCACAGCGTGTGGGATTTCTGCGCCGCCGCAGGCGAAAAGGGCGTGCTGTGCGCTCTGCGGTTGTGGAACGAGGGCGGCGCGGAGGAGCGAAACGGCGAAATTCTCCGCTTTTTATCCACCGCCAGCGGTCAGGATGTGGAAAACCTGCCCGCCGACAGCGTGGGCAACAAGCGTCTTGCGCCGGGGCTGTTTCTGGAATCGGCCCAAAAATTCGACTGGCCGTCCCCGGACGCGGCGGAGGGCAATGTGCAGTTCTGCCACGCCCTGCGCCAGCAGCTGGCCGTGCTGTGCGACGGCACGGTGGTGCCCTGCTGTCTGGACGGCGAAGGCCGTATGGCGCTGGGGAACCTGTTGACGCAGGAGCTGCCGGACATCTTGAACACACCCCGGGCGCGGGCCATCCGGGAGGGCTTCTCCCGCCGCGCGCCCAGCGAGGACTTATGCCGCCGCTGCGGCTATGCGGCGCGGTTCAGCAAATGAGAGGACATACCATGCAGGAAACGCCACAACAACTGAAAGCCCTGCCGCCGCCCCTGCTGGCGTGGTATGACCAGAACCGCCGCATATTGCCGTGGCGGGAAGAGGTTTCCCCCTACCGCACATGGGTGTCGGAGATCATGCTGCAGCAAACCCGCGTCACGGCGGTGCTGCCGTATTTCGCGCGGTTCATGGCGGCCCTGCCCACAGTGGAGGCCCTGGCCGCCGCTGACGAGCAGCAATTGATGTCCCTGTGGCAGGGGCTGGGCTATTACAGCCGCGCCCGCAACCTGCAAAGGGCGGCGCGGGTCATCGTAGAGCAGCACGGCGGGGTATTCCCCGATACATACGAAGGGCTGACAGCCCTGCCGGGGGTGGGCGACTACACGGCGGGCGCTATCGCCTCCATCGCCTTCGGGTGCCCCGTCCCGGCGGTGGACGGCAATGTGCTGCGGCTGGCGGCGCGGCTGACCGGTCATGACGGCAACGTGCTGGAGCCGAAGGTGCGGACGCTGTTCCGCCAATGGATGGCGAAGGTGATCCCCCATGACCGCCCCGGCGCGTTCAATCAGGCGCTGATGGACCTTGGTGCGATGATCTGCCTGCCCAACGGCGAGCCGCTGTGCGGCGGCTGTCCGGCCCGGGACTTCTGCGCCGCGCGGGAAAAGGGTCTCCAGCGCCAGCTGCCGGTGCGGGAGAAGAAGTCCGACAAGCGGACGGAGCAGCTGACGGTGTTCCTGCTGCGGCAGGGAGATGCTACGGCGGTAAGGCAGCGGCCCGGAAAGGGTCTGCTGGCGGGTCTATGGGAGTTCCCCAACGTACCGGGAGCCCTGACGGAGCCGCAGGCGGCGGCACAGCTGGCCCAATGGGGACTGACGCCCCACCTGTGGGGCAAAAGCTTCACGGAGAAGCACGTTTTCACCCACATCATATGGGAAATGACGGTATTTACGCTGGACGTGCAGGGCGCAGGCCCACCGGAGTGGGTCTGGCGCACCAGAGAGGAACGGGAGAAATACCCCATGCCCACAGCGTTTGGGAAATTGGAGAGATAAAAAGGAGTTTCGCCCTCCGGGGCGCGCTATGCATTGCCCTATACCACTGCGACAACTCAAGTTTTGCGGTGAAAATCCAGATGGATGCTACGGCGGCATAGCCGCCGAGATCGGAGGCGAAAAACATGCCACCGGCATGTTTTCTTAACGCCCCGACGCCGCTGCCGCTGAATTTTACGCCGAAAAACCGTATGCGTTCACTGTGCGGCGGGGTGAGGTCACCCCGCCCTACAAACAATTACCGATAGAATTTCGTAGGGGGCGATGCCCACATCGCCCCACCGTACAGCGATTCATCTTCTACCGTTGAAACTGTGAGCGGCAGCGGCGCAAGAAGAAAGTCGATGCGTCATTCGCAACGAAATCAACCAAGTTCTGTGAACGCGCGGTAAAAGACATCAAATCAGCACAAGACATAGCGTGGGCGGATTCTTAAACCGCAGGTTTAAGCAGCGTTTTTGGGTACTTTTGCCGCTGCGGGCAAAAGTACCTCGTCCCCGCAGGGACGAAATATTCCATACCCCGTTTAACGAACACCGCCCAAAGGACAGAAGATAAATAAGGAGAGAACCACAATGGCACAGCTTTATTTCAAGTACGGAGCCATGGGC
>CAVBAZ010000217.1:0-5287 GCA_963593515.1 Bacteroidaceae bacterium | reverse complement strand
GTCCACGATGGCTTCCATCTTCTCGGTATCGGTGACCATGTAGGGGGTGATGTAGCCGCGATCGAACATCATGCCCTCGACGACCTCGCTGTAGGTCTCGGCGGTCTTGGATTCCTCGATGGTAATAACGCCGTCGGCGGAGACCTTCTCCATGGCCTCGGCGATCAGCTTGCCGATGTTCTCGTCACCGGAGGAGACAGCGCCCACGCGGGCGATATCGTCGGTGCCGTTGACCTTCTGGCTCTGGGCCTTGATGGCGGCCACTGCGGCATCCACGGCCTTGGCCATGCCCTTCTTCATCACGACGGGGTTGGCGCCGGCGGCCAGATTCTTCAGGCCCTCGCGGATCATGGCCTGTGCCAGCAGGGTAGCGGTGGTGGTGCCGTCACCGGCCACATCGTTGGTCTTGGTGGACACCTCGCGCACCAGCTGCGCGCCCATGTTCTCAAACGGATCGTCCAGCTGGATCTCCTTGGCGATGGTAACGCCATCGTTGGTGATCAGGGGCGTGCCGAACTTCTTATCCAGCACCACGTTGCGGCCCTTGGGGCCGAGGGTGACCTTTACGGTATCGGCCAGCTGATTGACGCCGGCTTCCAGTGCCTTGCGGGCTTCATCGCCGCGCTTAATGATCTTAGACATATAACTTGCCTCCAATTTGTGAGATAGTATCGGGCCAAATTTCAATCATTTTTGTGACGACATGCGCGTCACAAAAATACTTTGACCCAGCCGCCCCGGGCGGCGTTCACCAGTCCTCAGACTGGTGGTAGGGGTTCTAAAGGGGGAGCCTGCTCCCCCCTTTAATTGTTACTCCACGATGGCCAGGATGTCGCCCTGCTTGACGATGATGTACTCCACATCATCCAGCGTCACCTTGGTACCGGCGTACTTATCGGTAATGACCTTGTCACCGGCCTTCACGGACATGGTAACGGTCTTGCCGTCCACAGTACCGCCGGGGCCCACGGCGATCACTTCTGCCACAGAGGGCTTTTCCTTGGCGCTTCCGGTCAGGATAATGCCGCCCTTGGTGGTCTCCTCGGCCTCGGTCATCTTCAGCACCACACGATCAGCAAGCGGTGTCAGCTTCATAGTTGGTTGCCTCCTTATATTTTTTATTCTTATCGAATACAAGTTCAGCGTTAGCACTCGAACTCTTGGAGTGCTAACGCTGATTATCATACCACACTTTTCCTGAATTTCAAGGGGAAAATGAAAAAATCACAAAAAATTCACAAACACTTTTTATTTTGCCGTGGCGTTGCAGGAGCAGCCCTCCGGGCCGAAGAAGTTCAGCTTCCTGTCACTCATGCGGATGGTCACGTCGCTGTTGGTCATGCTCTCGCCGTCCAGACAGGTGACGATGTCCGGCTTCTCCGAATGGATATGAACGACCTGGGGCGTGGAACAGCGGGCATACTCCGGGAACTTGCTGTATTCGCCCTTGGAATACGGCCCCACAAATCTGGCAAAGGTCACGCGGCTGACCTTCTTCACCACCAGAGTGTTCAGCACGCCGTCGTCCATCCGGGCCTCAGCCACCGGCATGAAGCCGCCGCCGTAGTACCGGCCGTTGCACACCGACACCAGAGAGAAATCGTCTTCGATCACCTCGTCATCCAGCGTCACCGTCCAGTGGGAGGCGATGCCCTTGAAGAGGAAGTTCACCGCCAGTGAGGCGATATAGCTGGTCTTACCGTCCAGCAGTGGGCTTTCGCTGTATTTATGTACGTCGGCGGCCACGCGGGCATCGATGCCGGAGCAGGCAATGGTCAGGGCGATACGGCCGTTGACGTCGATGGCGTCCATGGGGAACTGCGGGCCGTCCCACAGGTTCTCCGCGTCGGAAAACAGGGCCGCCGCATCGCCGAAATTCTTCAGGAAGTCGTTGCCCGTGCCCACGGGGATGACCGTCATGGCGGCGTTGTCATAGCCGATGACGCCGTTGGCCACCTCGTTGACGGTGCCGTCGCCGCCGCAGGCGTAGAACCGCAGCTCCTCGCCGCTGTCACACAGCTTACGGGCCAGCTCGGTGGCGTGGCCCTGCTTCTTGGTGAGGATACACTGCACATCCAGCCCGTGCTTCTCCCGCAGAGCGTCCGCCATGTCGTAGATGCGCTGCCGGCTGTCGTACTTGCCGGCGTTGGGATTGATGATAAAAATATGCTTCACAGTAATATCCCCTCCGAAGAGTAATTTCTTTCTATTGTACCAGCACCGCGGGAAATAGGATGAACAAACCTTTAATTTTGCCGCGGCAGCTACTGCCGTAGGGGCCGATGTTCTCAAAAGCCCCGATGATTTGTCGTAGGGCGGGGTGACCACACCCCGCCGCAGATAATTCTGCGAGATGCCGGACGGCGGGATGTGGTCATCCCGCCCTACAAAATCCTACCGATATGCAGGTAATGTGGATAACATGAAATCGTCAGATTTTGCGCCAGTCAAACCTTGTTCCCATACATGAAAACATCGCACTTTATCATGCCGTTGTACAGCTTCCGCTTCTTGGCAGCCTGCTGGCCGAAGGTGCGCTCGAACTCCGTGTGACTGCTGAGCACCAGCGTGCGCCAGCCCTCGGGGAGCTTCCGCCACACCTTGCCGAACTCCCGGTACAGCTCCTCCGCTTCCTGCTTTTCCATCAAGCGCTGGCCGTAGGGCGGGTTGGTCACCAGCTGACCGTAGGGGCTGTCCCGATGGAACGTGCGCATGTCGGCCACCTCGAAGCGGATATCCTCCGCCACGCCGGCCTTGTGGGCGTTGGAGCGGGCAATGGCCACCGCCTGAGGATCCACGTCGCCGCCCCAGATGTCATAGCTTCCGTGGAACTCCTTGTCCCGGGCCTCGTCCTTGGCCTGCTGCCAGCTATTGGCGGGAACAAAGCCCCACTGCTCCGCGTCGAAGGCCCGGTTCAGCCCCGGCGCACGGTTGCGGGCGATCAGCGCCGCTTCGATGGGAATGGTACCGCTGCCGCAGAAGGGATCGCAGAAGGGGTCGCGGCCACGGTAGCGGGACAGCTGCACCAGCGCCGCCGCCAGCGTCTCCCGCAACGGCGCTTCCACGCCCACGGCACGGTAGCCGCGTTTGAACAGGCCCTCGCCGCTGGTGTCCAGCGTCAGCAGCACCTGATCCTTGAAGATGGCAAAGCGCACCTGATACTTGGTACCGGTCTCCGGAAACTGCTCCAGATGATAGGCGGACTTCATCCGCTCCACCATGGCCTTCTTGATGATGCTCTGGCAGGCGGGGACGGCGTGGAGCTGGGAGGAGATGGAGTAGCCCTTCACAGGAAAGGCCGCGTCACGGGGCAGATAGTCCTCCCACGCCACGGCGCGGGTGCCCTGAAACAGCTCCTCGAAGCTGCGGGCCGGGAAGTCCGCCAGCACCAGCATCACCCGCGCGCCGCAGCGCAGGTTGATGTTCAGTCTTGCGCAGTCCTCCAGCGTGCCCCGGCACAGGACGCGGCCATTCTCCGCCTTCACGTCCCGCAGGCCAAGGCGCTTACATTCGTCGCTCACCAGTTTTTCCAGCCCCAGCAGACAGGGGATCACATATGTATACATCGCGTTACCTCGAAAAAATGTCATATATAAATGACAGTATACCGAAAATTATCACAAAGCGCAAGGCAAACGGCAAAAAAATAACAGTGGAAGAATCGCCGCGCATCGTGTATAATAGAAAGTACCGGAAATCAGGGCCTCATGGGCCATGTAAACTTCAGGTTGCGCGAAAATTTCCGGCAAAAACGCAAATGCAACTTGAAGTTGATAGACATTTTCGCAGAATATGCTACCATATCCCCAGAAAGAAACGGAGGAAGCAGAACATGTCCTTTGGAGACCAGCTGCAGGAGGTGCGGCGGAAAAACGGACTGACGCAGGAGCAATTCGCCGAGGCGCTTCAGGTATCCCGTCAGGCGGTGAGCCGGTGGGAATCCGGCCGCAGCTACCCGGAGGTGGATAAGATCCTCTATATCTGCAACCGCTACGGCGTGTCCATCGGTCAGCTGTTCGCCGAGGAGAACCCCGTCCCGGAGAGCGGCAGGCCCCAGCCTGCGCAGGAAACGCCGCAGCCGCCCAGGGACAGCCTGTTCACCTCGCTGGATTCTTTCATCACCAATCTGTCCCCCAAAAGCAAGTGGATCGGCATTGGCATACTGGCGGGCGTGGCGCTGCTGGCGCTGCTGATCGGCCTGTGCCTGAAAGGAGGAAGCGGAGATATGTCAACGATCATATGGATCGCCGCCATCATCATCTTCGGCGTGGTGGAGGCGGTCACGGTGGGCCTTGTGTCCATCTGGTTCGTCATCGGCAGCGCGGCGGGCCTGATCGCCGCGGCGCTGGACGCGCCCATCTGGTTACAGGTGGTGGTGTTCTTCATCGTGTCCATCGCGGCGCTGATCGCCACCCGGCCGCTGGTGCGGCAGATCAGCAAGAAGGGCGGCGCGGCCACCAACGCCGACCGGGTACTGGGCGGCACGGCCCGCGTCACCGAGACCATCGACAACACCATCCCCTCCGGCGAGGTGTATATCGACGGCAAGACATGGACGGCCCGCAGCCAGTCCGGCGCGGTCATCGCCCCGGAGACGCTGGTGACCGTCATCCGTCTGGAGGGCGTCAAGCTCTATGTGGACGTTCCCCACGACTGTAAGCAGTAAGCAGGAAGCTATACATCTATTATTTTAAGAAAACAGGAGGAAAAGAAAATGGGAGCTTATATTGCGATCGGCGTACTGGTGGTTCTGATCCTGATCCTTGTGGTCAGCAGCATCCATGTGGTACAGCAGTCCAAGGCATTCGTGGTGGAGCGTCTGGGCTCCTTCAGCGCGGTGTGGGGTAACGGGCTCCACTGGAAGTGGCCCTTCATTGAGCGCGTGGTGAAGAAGATCAGCCTGAAGGAGCAGGTGGCGGACTTCGATCCCCAGCCGGTGATCACCAAGGATAACGTCACCATGCAGATCGACACCGTGATCTACTTCCAGATCACCGACCCCAAGCTGTACACCTACGGCGTGGAGTACCCCATGAGCGCCATCGAGAACCTGACCGCTACCACTCTGCGTAACATCATCGGTGAGATGGAGCTGGATCAGTCCCTCACCAGCCGCGACGTCATCAACGCCAAGATGCGCTCCATTCTGGACGAGGCCACCGACCCCTGGGGCATCAAGGTCAACCGCGTGGAGCTGAAGAACATCCTGCCGCCCCGTGAGATCCAGAACGCCGTGGAGTACCCCATGAGCGCCATCGAGAACCTGACCGCTACCACTCTGCGTAAC
>CAVBAZ010000216.1:0-2766 GCA_963593515.1 Bacteroidaceae bacterium | reverse complement strand
GCATCCAAGGCCCCAAGGGCGATACCGGCGAGCAGGGCCCACAGGGTGAGAAGGGCGACGCCGGCGAAAAGGGTGAGCAGGGCATCCAAGGCCCCAAGGGCGATACCGGTGAGACACCGGCCATCACCGTGGCGGAGGATACACCTCTCAGCTACCGGCTGCACTTCCAGACCAGCCAGCAGGAGCTGACCACCCCCAACCTGTTCGCGCCCTTCACGGAATATCACGCAGACCTGTCCGCTGTGGGCAGCGCACTGGTGATGCCGCTGAAGGATCTGGTGCTGACGTATCAGTGCACCTCCTCCACCGCGCTGCGCATCACCATCGCCCCCAAGGATAGCGTCGCAAGCGTTCTGGTCGACGTGCGCCGGACGTCCATCTATAACGGCAGCACCGTGGAAACGCTGACGCTGAACGGCTCCACCGTTTCAGGCCGCGTCGTGCTGGACGATATCGTCTACACCAATTCGCAGGAATCCCACAGCATGCAGATCCGCCAGCAGGATCCGTCCACAAAGCTCTGGTCGCTGTGTGAGATACACTCCTTCCTCTCCGCAGGCGGCGCACGGGTCTCTGTCCGTATCCAGTGGAGTGAATACGACGTAAGCTACGAGGTTCCCATCGCATAAGAAAGGGCCGCACCCACCGGCGGTGGGTGCGGCTCGCGTTTTGTCATTTTTTCAGCTGCTCCACGACTTTGGCGAAGTCCTCCTTCGCCTCCTTATAGTACGGCAGCATGCAGTAGCAATGTACCATACCGGGCCGGGTGGTGACCGTATAGGGAACGTCCGCCTGTTGGCAGGCGGCTTCAAACTCCGGCCATGCGCCATAGAGCACCTCGTCCGTGCTGTAATAGAAGTGGATATCCCCCACGCCGGCATAATCGCCGCGGGAGGGCGCAAGCATATACGCCGGAACATCATCCTGCCCGTGGCGCATGAGCTTCTCCCCCTTCGCCACGAAGGCATAGTCGATGGCCACATCACGGGGGTTCAGGGCCTGCATCCGCGCACACTCCTCGTCGTTCCACGGCACCTCACCGGGCGAGACCGCCACGATGTGGCGCGGCTGGGGCAGCGGCGTGCCCAGCGCGTTATTATGGGCGGCGATCCCCAGCGCCAGCGCACCGCCGGAGGAAAAGCCGCAGGTGCTGACGTTCCCGCCGCCGTAAAGGGCTGTCATCTGCCGGTAGCACGCATAGGCCATGTCGTAGCTGACGGTGATGCAGTGATCGGTGCAGAGGGGATAGATGGGGAACCAGACGTCGCAGCCCGTCCCATAGCACAGCTTCCGCAGCACAGCAGCGTCGCCCTTGTCCGGGCCGATGACCATACCGCCGCCGAAGAAGAACAGGATCGCCCGTTTGGCCGGTTCCTTGGCCGCCCGGACTACAAGGCACGGAAAGCCGTTGACCGTCTTTTTCTCGTAATAGGCCTTATGGTCGGTGGGCATAAAGAACCCTCGGCCTCGGTTGGCCTTCTCAATGGCCTTCAGCAGTTCCTCCTCCGGCAGGGCAAACGCCTTTTTCGCGCCGGAGAGCCGGTAGACGGCGTGCAGCAATGAAGCGCCGATACTCATGATGTTGTTCCTCCTTTACTTCCGCGCCGTGACGCAGAGCCACCCCTTTGCATTCTTATGTATCTGGATGTCCCGGAAGCCCGTCTGCTCCAGAATGGCTTTCAGCTGTCCATCCGTGTAGATGGTCATACCGTCGATGATCTCCGGCCATTTGCTGTCCTTTTCGGGATCGCTGCACTCGTTGCAGATGAGAAGCGTGCCGCCGCTTTTCAGCACGCGGAACACCTCTCGGAAGCATTGGGGCAGATCGGGCCAGAAGTAGACCGTCTCGAAGGCCGTGACCGCGTCAAACCAGCCGCTGGCAAAGATCATGTCCGCGACGCTGCCCTGTAAGACTGTGCAGCGGCCCTCAAGGATGGCCTGCCGGTTCACCTGCCGCGCCTTTTCTACGCTGACGGGCGAGTAGTCGATGCCCTTCACCACGCCGCTGGGGCACTTTTTCAGCAGCTTCTCGATGTTGGCTCCGCCGCCGCAGCCGCAGTCCAGCACCGCCGCGTCGGCAGCAACATCCAGAAATGGAAATCCCCAATCCGCCAAAGCCCGATGGCCCAGATTCATCATGGATACCATCACCTTGCCGCCAAGGCCGGTTGGCTTGCGGGTATTTTCAAAGAATGACATATGCATCTCCTCGATCTTATTCTAGTTAGTTTCAGCTAACCGTCAGCCGTATAAAAAGCTGCCTGCCGCAGCCTGTTTGACGGCTTCATTATAGTCCCGCAGTTTTGGCCTGTCAAGCAAAAAGAGATGGCCGGTCATGACCGGCCATCTCTTTTTATGCGATCGCGTTCTCACGCGCCGAAATACGCCTGAATGGTCTGCATCCGCTGGCTCTGGGCCACATGAAAGGGACATCGGCTGTCGCAGTGGCCGCAGCCGACGCAGTCACCCGCCCGCCTTTCCAGCGTCAGGTAGTGCTCACGGGCCAGATTGTCCCCCTGCATAGCCAGATCGTAATACTTGTTGATAAGGGCGATGTCCAGTCCGGCAGGACAGGGATGGCAGTGCTTGCAGTAGACGCAGCGGCCCACCGCATTGGCCGGGGCCAGCTCACCCAGACAGGAGTAGTCCCGCGCCGCCTCCGGCGCGTCGAGGAAGGCCAGCACCTGGCGCATCTCCTGCTCACTGCCGAAGCCGGGCAGCACCGCCACAACGCCGGGCTTGTCCAGCGCGTACTGGATGCACTGC
>CAVBAZ010000215.1:0-4049 GCA_963593515.1 Bacteroidaceae bacterium | reverse complement strand
AATCATGCCTGTTCCCCAAAATTTGAATTTTACTGTCTTATCAGCAGAGAGCCTTCGGCGGTTTTTTTCTTTTTGGAGCTTGTGGCCGGATTTACCCCGCAAGGGGGCATAAACTTCGTCTCCGGACAAGCTTGGCAAAAAAAGTAGCACCCCAAAGGGGTGCTACTTTTTTGGAGCTTGTGGCCGGATTCGAACCGGCGACCTGCTCATTACGAGTGAGCTGCTCTGCCAGCTGAGCCACACAAGCATCACGATATTGTCCGGCTTTCAAAAGCCGAGATATATTTTACCATAGTTCCCGCGCCGCGTCAACTCCTAATTTGCGGCTTCGGGCGGTTCCTTCGTTGGGAAATACATAATGTAATCATTTCCCGGTTCCTGCATTTTTTCCGGCAAATCTCAAAATTTTTCTTCTTGCTTCTTCCAGCTTCGGCAAAATCACCAACGGCGCAAAATATGGCAACTCTCCCCTATATCTCCTATTCGCCGTACTTTTTCAACGTTTTTCGACAGGCTCTTCCCCTTTACAACAAGTTTACATAATTTACAACAGCATAATTTTTACAAGGAGTTATCCACACTTTCCACACCTTTTTCCACACTTGTGCACAGCAAGTGTTTTCAACGGTATTTGCGGGTTTTCCCTCTTTCTGGAAAACCCGCAAATCTGGTTTGCGCATTATCCGTACACCCGTTTTTGTTTACATAATCGAATTTCCAAGCAGCTTTGCCGTCATAAAAAAATTCTATTTTATGTAGAAATTTTCAACCCATCAGATACTGCGCCAGACCCACCACCGGCGGGATGGTCAGCACGGAAAGAGCGGTAAATACCGATACCACGCTGGAGGCCAGCTTCGTATCGCCGCCGAATTTCTGGGCAAACATGCTCAAAAGCGCGGCGGGCGGTGTACTGGCTGCGATCACCGCCACCAGCGCCACGGCGCTGTCCACCCGGAAGACCCAGCAAAGTCCGATGGTCACCAGCGGCACCACCGCCAGACGCAGCGCCAGCGCCAGCCACGAGCGGCGGTCGCTGAAAGCGGTGCTGAAATTGGCATGGCTCAACTGATAGCCCACCACGATGGTGGGCAGAGGCGTATTCATGTTGGCCAGATAGTTCAGCGGCGTCATGACGATCTCCGGCAGACGCACCGCCAGCAGATACAGCACCATGGCCACCACCACGCTGAGCACGCCGGGATTCAGCAGGATATGCTTCACCTTCAAATTACCGGCATCGTGGGTGATCATATAGATGCCCGCCGTCCAGCTGAGCACCGTGAACACCACCACATAGGCCGAGCCGTAGAACACGCCGATGCTGCCCAGCAGCGCCAGCATCAGCGGATAGCCCATAAAGCCGCAGTTGGAGAACACCGTGCCGAATTGTAAAATACCGGCGGTGCTGTCCTTGCCCCGGATCAGCACCCGGGCCAGCAGGATACTGACGGCATGGACCGCCACCGCCAGCAGCAGGCACACCAGAAAGTTATGCAGATCCGCCGCGTTCTTCTCCCGCTGGAAGGCCACCACCATCATGGCGGGCGACACCGCGTACATCACCAGATTCGTCATGGCAAGACTGCCGCGGTCGTCCATCAGCTTCGCCTTGCCCAGCACGAAGCCCACCGCCATCAGGGCAAACAGGATCAGTACCTGTTCTCCCACTGTTAAAAATGAACCGATCATTTCCCTTGATCTCCTTTATCCAGATACCGCGAGGTGGCGGCCAGCACCACCAGAAAACCCACAAAGCCCGCCGCCGTGGTGACCATCAGCATGGTATTGATGCCCGCGCTGTCGATCAGCCGGCCGCCGATGGCGGTCATCACCGCCGGGCCAAGGCCGTTGGAACACACATGGATCAGGCCCTGACCCTTGGCCTGATTGGCACTGTCCAGCCGCTCCGCCACATAATAGACGCAGGCCGGCAGGAAGATGCCGAACTCAAAAAACTGTATCACCGCCGCCACATACAGCAGCACCGGCGACCGGGCCACCCAGAACAGCAGGTCCTTCAGCACGAAGGTGGCGGCGCAGATGCGGAACAGCGTCCGCAGGCTCAAGCGCCGGTGCATCCGGGGAAACAGCGCCATGGCGGGCAGCTCCGTAAAGGCCGAAACCGCCAGAATGACGCCCATCAGGCCCTCGCCCGCGCCCACCTTATCGGCAATGTGGATCATGTAGGTGTTGCAGGCGTTGTGGCCGCCCTGTAACAGTGCGCAGCCCACCAGCAGCACCGTGAACGCCGGATATTTCCGCAGCAGCTTCGGCAGGCTCAGCACCTGCGGCGGCGCGGCCTCCTCCGTTCGGGGCAGCTCCGGCAGCGGATAGCGGAAGCTCCAGATGGACACGATCTGGAGCGCCAGCGCCGCCAGCAGCACCGGCAGGATCACCGTGGGCGAGCGCCGCTCCAGCACAAAGCCCATCACCAGCGCCACGATGGCATAGGTGGTGGAGCCGGTGCCGCGGCCAAGGCCGTAGTTGACGTTGACGCCCCGCAGGTGATAGGCCATCACCATGCTGTTGAAAAACGGCGACGTACACACCAGCGTCACGCCTATAACGGCATAGCTGACCAGCAGCACCGTTTTCCGCTCCGGCAGCAGCGTGATGGTCAGCGCCGCCGCCAGCGTCAGCAGCGAAAGGCCCAGCGCCAGACGGCGGCTGGTCCACCGGGGATCGGCGTCCGACAACGACGCCAGCACCGGCTGGATCAGCAGCGGCAGCAGCAGCGCCAGCGACGTGACCACGCCCAGCGCGCTGTTGCTCAGGCCCCAGTGCAGCAGCAACACCGGCCCGAAGCCCCATATGGCGGAGAAGCCGGCGAAATAGCTGCCCTGCATCACGGCATGATGGATATTCACTTGTCTGGCAAGCTTGTCCATAGTTGACCTCTGTTCAATCGGGAATGGTTTCTTTATGGCCTTTCAGCAATAACACAATGTCGGTTCGCCCGTTTCTCTCGGCCCAATCTATCGCCGTTTCACCGTCATCATCCACGGCATCTACGTCTGCACCGCACGACAGCAGGTATTCGACCGTTTCTACATCGCCATAAGCCGCCGCAACCATTAACGGTGTAACGCAGCTCCAGTCCGTATCGTTGACCGCTATACGCCCTTCCTCCATCAATATTTCCATGACTGGGATGCTGCGGCTGTCCTGCTCTGCGCATCGGCGAAGCGCATCCATAACGTCATTCTTATTGGGTGCGCCATGCTTCAACAAGTAACGGACAACATCGCACACCTCGTCTATATCGACATCATGCTTACAGTACTTATATCTTACGGCATCCTCCACAGCTGTTGTTCCATAATATGTTACATAGCTCAGATCCGCTCCGTGGTCGATTAAATAGTAAAACGTATCGTGCCAGCCTTCCGGTTTTATCGCAAGCGTCCTGTTTAATGGAGTCACCCCTTTGTCGGTATTCACATTCACACCATGCTCTACCAGACATCTAATAATCTCTGTATTTCCCCTTGCACAGGCCACTTCCATTGGGAAGTACACATACGTTTCCATCAGGGACAGCCACCAATCCGGACTGATTGTCGGCTGCAAATCAATGCAATGGGGATACTTCTCTACGATGCGCTCCACTTTCGGAAAATCATCCTCTAGGATCGCATCCACCAACTTATTAGCCTGATAGCAGTTGACGAAGTAAAACGTCAGCAGGGCGATGCACACTACCAGCAGTACGGCAAGCGTCACTTCAAGTACTTTTCGGATAGAAAGCTTGTTCATAGGGGTCTCCTGTCGCAGCGTCTGTGTTAAATACATATAAATCCACTCCATACTATCACAAAAGGGAAAACTGTCAAGTCCGGAGGTTGTGTTTTGCCGGAAAATGGACTATAATACCATCGATCAGCAAGGGCAAACACGCCTGGCAGCGTGTCTTTCCGGCGTTTTTTGCCCTTTTCGCCTTGGCTTGCGCCAGCAAGCCTGCGTCTCAAAAACCAAAAATCACTCGAAAATCCATCGCTGGCAGGTGCCTTGCAGTTTTGTCGGAGCAGAAATGTGTCCAGACAAGA
>CAVBAZ010000214.1:0-2795 GCA_963593515.1 Bacteroidaceae bacterium | reverse complement strand
GCTGGTGCGGCCGGACATGATCGACGAGATGATCCGTCTGGGCGGCACGACCCATGCGGTAGCCCCTGCTATCCCCATGAAGGATACGGTGAAGATCGCGGACGCGAACGGGCTGGTGCTGTCCACGCCGGATCGCAGCACCCTCTACGCGGTGCAGACGCCGCAGGTGTTTCAAGCCAACATCCTGGCGGCGGCGCTGCAATCGGCGCTGTTCTCCGGCGAGACCGTTACCGACGACTGCGGCGCGGTGGAGCGCCTGGGCAAGCAGGTGTGGCTGGCGGCAGGCGACGAGGGGAACATCAAGATCACCACAGCGCCCACGGATCTGGCAGTGGCGGAAGCCATCCTGCGCCAGCGGGAGGCGGCGCAATGACGGCGCTGCGGATCGGCCACGGGTACGACGTACACCGTCTGGCGGAAGGCCGGGCACTGATCCTGGGCGGCGTTACCATCCCGTGGGAGCGTGGACTGGACGGCCATTCCGACGCGGATGTGCTGACCCACGCCGTGATGGACGCCCTGCTGGGCGCTGTCGCCGCCGGAGACATCGGCAAGCTGTTCCCGGATAATGACGAGGCCTTTCGCAACATCTCCAGTATGGTGTTGCTGAAGCGGGTGGGGGAATACCTCCGGCAGCAGGGCTATGCCGTGGTGAACATCGACGCCACGTTGATCGCGCAGGCTCCCAAGGTGTCCCCTTACCGGGAGGCCATGCGGCAGAACATCGCCGCCGCGCTGGAGGTGGATGTCTTGCAGGTCAGCGTCAAGGCCACCACCGAGGAGCATCTGGGCTTTACCGGAACGGGCGAGGGCATGGCGGCCCACGCCGTGGCATTGGTGGAAAAAATATGCTGAGAGAAAGCTATATTGCCTTTGCTTTTCTCATTTTAAGCAGCAATTTGCTGCTTCGCTCAGGCATCGTGGATGCCTATACATACAAAATGACCAACCGCCAGCAACGTGAATTTCGGAATTACTGTCTGAAAAGACAGAATTGGTGGTTCCGGATCCTCTTGCCTTGGCGGAGGATGAAGGACTGTCACGCGCCGTGGCACATGCAGCTTTTTCAGATCATGCGCCGTGTCAACTTTTTGGTGGTGGCGCTGGTGGGGCTGCTGTATCTGTTTTCGGATGGGAAGTATTCCCTGACGTTGACCTGCTATGGCATAATGGCCATGTATATGCTTATGTATTATGTGCCGTTTATTGTTTACGACTGCTATCTCACCCGTCCCAACAAGGGGCGTTGGCGGGGCTTAAATTTTGACAAGGTGAAACGAAAATAAGAAAAACACAGGAGGCCACACCTCCTGTGTTTTCTTTTCATACATTGGAGTGGAGGAGGTGTACCATGGATCATTATCTTTTTGTGGTGCGGTCTGCCACGCAGGCCCAGCGGATGGCCCGCGTGCTGAATAGCGGCGGCATCCACGCCAGCGTACAGCGCGTACCGGCGGAGTTTGCCCGGCAGGGCTGCACCTACGCGGTGCGTGTGGACGCCGCGGACTTCGACGTGGCGCAGGAGCGCCTGCAGCAGGCCCAGCTGACGCCGGAACGCATCCTGCGCCATAGCCGTGCCGGGTACAGCGAGGTGGCGCTATGATCTATTTCGATTCCGGAGCTACCACGCTGGAAAAACCGGCCTCCGTCCGCAGTGCCATGGCACGGGCGGTCAACACTATGTCCTCGCCGGGACGGGGCAGCCACCAGGCCACCCGTCTGGCGGAGGAGACGGACTACGCATGCCGCGCCGCGGCGGCAAAGCTGTTCGGCGTGGCGGATGAGTCCAACGTGATCTTTACCAGCAACGCTACCCACGGCCTGAATATCGCCATCCACACACTGGTGCAGCCGGGCAGCCGCGTGGTGATCTCCGGCTATGAGCATAACGCCGTCACCCGTCCGCTCCACGCCATCCCCAACGTGACGCTGACCGTCCTGAATACGCCGCCCTTCCAGCCGGAAAGAATGGTAGAAGAGCTGAAGGAGGCGCTGGCGCAGGGGGTGGATGTGGTGATCTGCAACCATGTGTCCAACGTGTTCGGCTGCGTGCAGCCGGTGGAGGAGGTGGCGGCGCTGTGCGCCGAAGCGGGGGTGCCCTTCCTGCTGGACGCATCCCAGTCCGCCGGTATCCTGCCGGTGCGGATGGACGCACTGCACGCGGCGTTCATCGCCATGCCGGGCCACAAGGGCCTGTACGGCCCGCAGGGCACGGGCCTTCTGTTGTGCGGCCACGAGACGACGCCGCTGCTGTACGGCGGCACCGGCAGTCTTTCCAAATTGCAGACCATGCCGGATATGCTGCCGGACCGGCTGGAGAGCGGCACCCACAATATGCCGGGCATTGCGGGCCTGCTGGAGGGCATCCGCTATGTGCAGCGCACCGGCGTGGAGACCATTGCCGCCCACGAGCGCCGCCTGACCATGCAGGCGGTAGCGCTGCTGCGGCGTACAGAGGGCATCCGCCTGTTCTGGCAGGAGGGTTTCCGCCATCAGACCGGTGTGCTGTCCTTCGTGGTGGACGGCGTGGACTGCGAGGAGCTGGGGGAGGCCATGGCCCGGCGGGGCGTGGCGCTGCGGGCGGGACTGCACTGTGCGCCGCTGGCCCACCGCACGGTGGGGACGCTGAAGACTGGAACGATCCGGTTCAGTCCGTCAGCATTCAACACGCCCCAGCAGGTGGTGCAGTTCGCACAGATATTACAGACCACCCTTCGTAAAATGTAACACTCTGGTCACAGGTTAGTGTAAAGTTTTCGTTGGCAAAATAAAAAGGAAAGCGGATAAACCGCTTC
>CAVBAZ010000213.1:0-10581 GCA_963593515.1 Bacteroidaceae bacterium | reverse complement strand
ATACAGCACCAGATGCAGCTCCGTATCGGTGCTGGCGGCGGTGTCCAGATAGGTTTTGGCATCCATAAGGTGATGACTGGTGGGGTCGCCGATGCACAGCCATGGGTCAAGAGGGGTGTATACCTCGCCGTAGCCGTAGTCGTCATAGGTCACGCCGTCGGGATTGGACAGGGTATAGGTCAGGAAGCCGGTGCCGTTTTCGTCGATCAGGAAGGTGTTCAGCTTGATGGTATAGCCGTCCACCTCCATGATGGCGTCCACGGTGGAAAGGTAGCTGCCCACCAGCCGCCACATGGTCTTGGCATCGGTGGATACCCGCTCCATCTGGGGCAGAGACAGCACATTGCCGTCATTATCCAGCACAATAGGGGTCTCGCTGTCCATGCTTTCGGCGCTGAAGGCGTGGAGGTCGGCAACGGTGATGTTTGCAGCCGGAGTCACCTTGGCCTTGATAAGATCGGCAATACCGATGCCCACCGCACCCGCCACGGTGATGCACGTGGCCAGCACCGCCGCGATCAGTACCCCCTTGGAGATGATGTGATGTTTCTTACGAGGCTTCTCCTCCTCGTGTACCGTCCGGTACACCTCCGAAAGGGTGTCAGGGGAGGCATGCAGCGTGGAGAAGGTTTTCTGGAACAGTTTGCGGTCAATCATATTGCAATACCTCCTTCAAGGTGGTTTTCAGCTTTCCTCTGGCCCGGAACAGCCGGGTGCGGACGGTCTCCTCCGGCACCGCCAACATCTCGGCGATCTCCTTCTGGGAGTAGCCCTCGTAGTAATACAGCAGCACCGGCACGCGATAGCGCTTGTCCAGCGCCATCACCGCGTCAAACAGCTCCCGGCACTCCGGGGCCTCGAAGGTCAGAGTGCTTTCGTAGTTGGTGATGTCCTCCATCCTGTGCCACGGGGAGCGGAAGATGTTCTTGCACCGGTTCACCGTCACCCGGATCAGCCAGCGCTTAAGATGTTCCTCGCCCTCGAAGGGCGTGTCGGTCTTGTAGAGTTGTATCAGCACGTCCTGTGTCACGTCGTCGGCGTCCGATTTGCTGCGCAGATAGCCATAGGCCACCCGGAAAATGGTGTCCATGTATCGCTCCGCCGCCAGAGCAAACTGTTGGTCTGTCATGGAAATGATCTCCTTGAAAAGCTTTTCAATGGTATAACACAGCGGGGAAGGGAAACGTTTCAAAAAATAAAACATTCTGCCGACGCCGATTCTTGACAATCCGCATATGCCATGCTACACTTGTTCGTGCAGAGATATCCTCTGTGCAAGGGTAATACATAACAAAGCGGGGCGGTTTTGACCCGATCACCTTCGAGAGGAGGTGAGAAGATGCGCATTACTTTTCATATTGGTGACTTCACTGTTACGATTATGATTAAGAAACGCGAAAACCGCCACTCTGCCAAGTGACGGTTTTCAAAGTATTATTTGAAGCTTTCGGTTTGACGGGTTAAAACTTCTCTGCGATGTTTTACCCTTGCTTTTATTATATCCAATTTCCGCCGCTTGTCAAGCACAAGCGGCGTTTCTTTTACCCTATCGTCCCGAACACCGACACGCCCAGCAGGCTCAGCGTGCCCATGATGATACCCGCCAGCACCACGCCGCCCATGCAGGCCAGCACGCTCTTTTTGAAGCCCATGTTCAGAAGGCTGGCCGCCAGCGTGCCGGTCCACGCGCCGGTGCCCGGCAGGGGGATGCCCACAAACAGCAGCAGCGCCCAGAAAAGACCCCGGCCTGCCTTGGCTTTCAGCTTTTCACCGGCGGCTTCTCCCTTGCGCAGGCAGAAGGAGAAGAACCGCCCGATGACGGGCTTGTCCTGCCCCCAGACCAGCACCCTCCGGGCCAGAAAATAGATCACCGGAACCGGCAGCATATTGCCGATAATGGCCACCACAAACGTCAGCCACAGCGGCAGGCCGTACAGCACGCCGTAGGGGATCGCGCCCCGCAGTTCAAGCAGCGGCACCATGGAAACGAAAAAAACGATCAGAATGTGTTTGAGCATCGTTCACTGTCCTTTACAATGTTATGCCAGAATATCCGTCAGGTCGTCCAGACCGGTGGCACGGGTGACTACCACAACGTGGTCGCCATCCTCGATGGTGGTCAGGCCGCCGGGGATGATGGTGTGCAGGTCGCGGACGATGGCGGCCACCAGCAGACCCTTACGCAGATGGAGATCCTTCAGTGGCTTGCCCAGCACGGCATGGCTGGAGGAGGTGGCGGTGAAGGACAGGGCCTCCACATGGCCGCCCAGCATCTTATACAGGCTCTCCACCTTGCTGCCCTCGGCATTGCCCAGCGCCCGCACATACCGCAGGATCTGGCTGGAGATGATATCCTTGGGGGAGATGATGGAGTCGATGCCGGTGCTGTTGACCAGATCCATGTAGTTGGGGCGGGTCATCTTGGCCAGCACCTTGGGTACGCCGCTGCGCTGGGCGTGCATGGCCATCAGCAGGTTTTCCTCGTCCCGGTTGGTGACGGCCACGAAAGCGTCGGTATCCAGGATACCCTCCTGCTGCAAGAGCGTGTTGTCGGTGCCGTCGCCCTGTATCACCAGCACATGGGGCAGCTGGGCCGACAGGCGCACGCATTTGTCGGCGTCCATTTCCACGATGCGGACGCTGGTGTTGGTCTTTTGCAGCTCCCACGCCAGATACATGGCGCTGCGGCTGCCGCCCAGCACCGAGACCTTCTTTACCTTCTGCCAGGTGCGGCCCATCTCCTTCAGCATCCTTTGCAGCTCCGGCTTGGCGCCCAGCATATATACCCGGTCGCCTGCCGCAGGCGCGAAGTTACCGTCGGGGATGATGTATTCGCCCTGATGCTCCGCCGCGCAGATCAGTACCTCCGCCTGACGCAGACGGTGGGACTGGCTCAGCGGTACGCCGCAGATGGTGTCGCTCTCCGTGACCTGAAAGCCGATCATGTCGATGCGGCCCCGGGCAAAGGGCTCCACGCTGAAAGCGGCGGGGAAGGCCAGAATACGGGCGATCTCCTGCGCGGCGGCCAGATCGGGATTGATGACCATGTCCAGCCCGATCTCCTTTTTCAGCATTTCCTCGTCCCGGCGGTAATCGGTATTGCGCACGCGGGCAATGGTGTGCTTGGCCCCCAGCTTTTTGGCGATCAGGCAGCAGACCAGATTGATCTCGTCCTGATTGGTGACGGCGATCACCAGATCGGCGGTGCGGACGCCGGCCTCCAGCAGTACGCTGATGCTGGCGCCGTTGCCCTCTACGCACAGCACGTCCATGGTGCTTTCCGCTCTGCGCAGGGCGGCGGTGTTGGCGTCTACCATCACGATGTCGTGTTCTTCCTGTGCCAGGGAATTGGCGATGGCATAGCCCACCTTGCCGTTGCCCACGATAATGATTTTCATAATGCTCCTCCTGTGAAGGCGATTTGCCTCCGCGCCACATATTTTAACACAGCTGCGTATAAAATAAAAGTGCTTTTCCACAGGGGATAACGTCGAAACAGCGAAATTCTTGGGAAAATTATGAAAAAACTGTTAAATGTTATCTTGTATCTTGCGAAAAACGGCAGGAGTGGTATAATATATTTGCCTAAAATTGGAAACTGCACAACCGAAACTGTAAGAAAAGGACGGGAGACCATGGACAATCTAACAAAGATCATCCGCGAAGAGATCGGCAAGCAGTACAAAAGTGTGCGGCAATTCGCTTTTGCGGTGGGCGTACCTCTGTCCACTGTGAACAGCGCGCTGCACAACGGTGTGGGAGGCTCCAGCTTTGACACGGTGCTGCGGCTGTGTAAGGTGCTGGGGATCAAGGCACTGGGCGACGATGCCGCCTTCTACCTGACCGACGACACCGAGAAGCTGCTGACCCAGTATGCCAAGCTGGATGACTACGGCCGCCATACCATCTCTGCCGTGATGCGGGTGGAATACGACCGCTGCACCGAGCTGAGTAAGCCGGATCTGGAGGAACACACCAGCGTCAACATCTGACGCTCCCCTGCGACAGAACAAAAGAAAGCCCGCATGGCTATGCCATGCGGGTTTTCTTTGTATATCCAGCTGTCGTTACATGATGCCGGAGCGCTCTTTGCTCTCGGCAATGGCGGCGTTCAGCTTCCGGGCTGGATAGTATACCAGCAGGCCGAACACGGTGAACAGCACGCACATGCCAAGCAGGATCAGGGTACAGTTGCGGTAGGTGTTGCCGTACATGCCGCCGATGGTCTCGCGGATCATGTCCATGCCATAGTGGAAGGGCATGAGGAAGTAGAGCTTCTGGAACAGCATGGGCAGCACATGGATGGGGTAGGAGCCGCCGGAGCCCGCCACCTGAATGACCATGATGATGACGGCGGCAGCCATGCCCACGTTGTCCAGCGCATAGACCAGAGCAAAGTTCATCATGGCGAAGTTCAGCGAGCAGATGCAGCAGGCCAATATGAACCGGGCAGGCTCCACGCACTGGATGCCCACGAAGTACAGACAGCCGAAGGCGGTCACCAGCGCCTGTGCCATCCCCACAAAGAAGAACAGTACGAAGCGGCCAAAGTACCGTTCCACGGCCCGATAGCCCAGGAATTGCGGCTGGGTCACCGGCACCTTTATCATCACTGCCGTCAGCAGTGAGCCCACGAACAGCGCCAGCATGATGTAGTAGGGGGACATGGCGGAGCCGTAGTCGCCGATCTCGTAAATGATCTCGGTATTCAGCTGCACGGGCGAGGCAAGGTAGTCGGCGATGCCGTCGGGGTTATTTTCCAGCATATCCATGAACTCCCGGAAGGCGGCGCTGTCGGTGATGCGGCGCACATCCGCCTCCATGTCCGCCAGATAGCCGGACACGGTGTCCGCCAGCGTAGCGCCCGCCGCCAGCGTGGTCTGGGACTGGGCCATGGCGGCGGCATAGGCATTCAGGGTGTTGGACAGGCCGGTCAGCTTGCCGGAACCGCTTTGCAGCAGCTCCTGCACCGAGCGCAGGGCGGCCAGCGCATTATCGTTCAAGCCGTGGATGAAATCGTTGACGTTCTGGTTGGCCTGCAATGCCGCGGCGCGAACGGTCTGGCGTACCTCGGACAGCTTCGTCAGCAGCTGGTCTATGGCGGCGGGATCGCCGGCGCTGGTCACATCGTCCCGCATCTGGGTCAGTTTTTCGATGGCGGCGTCGATCTTATCCGCCAGATCGGGCGCTTTGTCCTTCAACTCCTCCAGCCGGGAGATCGCGTTGTCGATTTGCTGGATGATCTGCTGCTGCAAGAGGGTAGGATCCTCGGAGGTGCCCCACTGGCGCAGTTTGTTCTCCAAATCCACCAGTCCTTTGTCGATGGTGTCCAGAATGACGATCACATCGTTGGAAGCGCCGTCCGCCGTGTCGGAGCCGGTGTTGACCATATCGCCGATGCCGCCGACCGTATTGGAGGCGCTGACTATCACGCCGTTCACATCATCAATGGTGATGGCGGACGCTGTCAGCAGATCGTCGGCATTATCCATCACATTTCCCAGCGAGGTAAGGATCTTGCTGAGCTGGTTCATCTGCCATTGGGCGTTCTGTAATTTTTCGATCAGGCGGTTGGCCACGTCCTCGCCGTCCAGCCCCAGCGCCTTGCATATGGAGCTGATGGTGGTCAGCGCGTCGGCCACCTTTTCGATGATGGTGTTGTTGATCTGCTCCTGCACGGCGGGCTTGGCCTTGCCGGTGATCTTGGGAGCGATGGCGTTTTTCTTCTCGTTTTCAAAATACTGTATCTGGGGATGCTCCAGATCGCCGTCCAGCAGACTGACAAAATCGCTGGTAAAGTCCTCCGGCACGATCAGGGCGGCGTAATACTCACCGGCATATACGCCGTCCAGCGCCGTGTCACGATCCTCCAGAAAGACCCAGCCCATCTGGTCGTTGCTCTCCAGGCCGTCCATGACCAGCTCACCGATGTTCAGGTGCAGGCCGAGGATCTCGCGGCCCTCGTCCTCGTTGGCCACGGCTACCTTGATATTGCCGGTGGAGGCGGGACCGTAGGGGTCCCAGTTGGAGAGGATGTTGAACCATGCGTACAGGCAGGGCACCAGACACAGGCCCAGCATCACCACAACGGCCACCACACTGGCGGTCAGCCGCTGCCAGTCGGCCCGGAAAATGCTCCATACACGCTTCATCATTGCTCCACCTCCCCGTTTTGTGGTGTCGGTTCGCTGCCGGCGGTCAGGTCAGCCGACAGGGCTTGCAGCGCCTGTGCCAGCTGCGCCAGATCGGCGGCCATCTTCTGGGGATCGGACTTGAGGATGGCGTCCATATCCAGCGGAAGGGAGGCAGGAGTGTCCACCACCACGGGCCGGGCATGCTCCGGCGGCATGGGCAGGGTGACGGCGCGGTTCTCGCCCTCGACAGAAGGCGTATCGGCCTCCTGCGGCGCTTTCTCCGCCAGCTCCTCGCCCTTCCATTTCAGCAGCTGGGGCAGGCGAGCGGTGCGGGTCAGCTGGGGCAGGGCGATCAGCTGGCCCAGCGTGGCCTGCTCCTCCTGCGTGATGTCCCGCAGCTTCTTTTGCAGCTCATAGTCCATGTACTCCACGCCGATGAGATACGCCGACAGGGCGAACATGGACAGTATCCACAGGATCAAGGTAAAGACCTTGTTGCCCTCCGCCAGAAACATCAGCAGCAGAAGGCCCACGGTGACGATCACCAGCGCCCGCATGCCGACGCGGATGCGGTGCTGATTGCTTTTGTGCAGGGCCGCCACCTCTTCCAGCAGCCGGTCGTACAGCTGATGATACTTTTCTTCCAGTGTCATGGGACTCTGCACCTCCTTAAAACAGCTCGGTCTCTTCCAGCTTGGCCTCCATGAAGTGGTTCAGACCCATGAAGGGACGGCGCACCAGCAGGCCGATCACCAGCGCCGCGGCGCAGAACAGCAGCAGGAAGAGAAGCTGCGTGATGTAGTAGTCGCCATACAGGCCGCAGATGCACTCGCGCATGGCGTCGATGGCGTAGGGGAAGGGGAAGAAGCGGTAGATCTTCTGATAGATCTCCGGCAGCAGCTCGATGGGGAAGGTGCCGGAGGAGCCTGCGATCTGCACCACCATGATGACCACCACGATGGCCTTACCCACGTCGCCGAAGGACAGCGCCAGCGAGTAGATCAGCAGGCTGAAGGTCAGGGCTGTCAGCGAGCCGGTCAGATACAGAAGCCCCGGATGCAGGCATTGAATTTTCAGCAGGAACAGGTCGCCGGTGATGATGACCGCCGCCTGGATCTGGCTCAGCAGGAAGAACATGATGTAGCGGCCAAAATACAGCTCACGGGGCGTAGGGTCGATCAGGCCGTCCAGCCGGGCGTGGGGCTTGATGATGGCCACCAGAATGACGCCGCCCACCCAGATGGCCAGCACCGTATAGAAGGGCGCCATGGCGGAGCCGTAGTTCTCGATGGGATAGATGGGGGTGACGGTGGTCTGCACCATCTGAGAGAAGTACTGGCCGTATGTTTCGGGGTCGCCGTTAAGAATGTCCAGCAGGATATCCATGTACTCGTCGGCGGTCAGATTTTGCAGCTTGTCAAGGGTCTCCGACACCGACTGAGACAGCCTTTCGGCGGCGGGCCGCAGCAGCGCCATGGTCTCGTCCAGCGCCAGCGCCGTATTGGCCAGCGCGCTTTGCACGGCCCGGACATCGTCGCCCAGTCCCTTGACGTGCTCCATGGCGTTGGAGATCTGCCCCATGACATTCTCCAGCTCCTTGCGCAGCTCATCTGCGGTAGGCAGCAGCTTTCCGGTAAGGTCTCCGATGGCGGCGGCGATGTCCTTGCAGTCGTTGATGACGTTTTCCAGATCATCGCTGTCCGTCAGCGCCGTCAGGCGATCCTGAAGCTGATAGCACTTGTCGGCAATGCTCCGCGCCAGCTTGGCCGCCGCGTTGCCCGCCGATTCCTGCTCCAGCCGGTCTGCCCATTCCGTCAGCTTGTCGCCCATCTGCCCCATGGTATCGGCAGCGGCTTCAATGGCCTTGCGGGCGTCGTCCAGGCTACCGCCGTCGGCAATGGCCTGCTGGAACTGATCCAGCGCCCGCTGTACCTTTTCCAGCGCGGTATAGATGGCCCGGTCGATCTGGGCCACCGTCTCCTGAATTTTCCCGGAGTCGGGCAGGCTGCTGTTGATATCCTGAATGATCTGTGACAGCTTTCCGGAGTCGATGTCAATGGTGCTGCTGTTCTTGGCGGCGTCAAAAGCGTCCATAGTGGCCCGGCAGCCTGCCAGCAGATCCTGCACCTGATAGAACAGCCCCTTTACCGCCGCCTCGGGATCGTCCTCCGTCAGGTCGGCGGCCAGCAGATTGGCCTGCGTCATGACCCGGCCAATGACCACCTCCAGATAGTTCTCGCTGATGGTGCGCTTCAGGCTCTCCACCGCGGTATCGGTGATCTTGGTAGCCACGGCGTTCTTCTTGGCGTTTTCGTAGTAGGTGATGGAGGGCTTGCCCGTCCACTCCGTCAGCATGTGGTACATCTTGTAGGTGAAGTCCTTGTCGATGACCACGGCGGCATAGTAATCCCCGGCATAAACGCCGTCCTTGGCCTGCTTCTCGCTGTCCACGATGACCCAGTCGATACTGGTGGCTTCCCGCAGGTCATCCACCACATCCTGTCCCTTGTTGGTAAAGATGCCGTCCTCGTCGGTATAGCCCTTGTCCAGCGAGACCAGCGCGATGGAGATGCCGCCGGTGTTGCCGTAGGGATCCCAGTTGGAATAGATGTTCAGCCATGCGTACAGGCTGGGCAGCACGGCGATGGCCACCACCACCGCGCAGGCGAAGAAGCATTTGCTCAGCGTTTTCACATCGGTTTTGAATACCGTCCAGATATTGCGCATAGTTCCTCCCAAAGCCGCATAGGGCGATAGTGATAATACTACAATTTTACATTATACAGAAGCCTTACGGAAAAATCCACCTGTTTTCACACTTTTTTGACAAAGTCTGCTGTATATTTGATAGGGCTGGAGGAATATTCAACACAATTATAGAAAGATGTCCCGCAGATACCTCTGCGGGACATCTTTTATTCAGTGCAGACAGCTTTTGACGTCCTCAAAGGCGCTGTCCATGGCCTTGCCCATGCGTTCCATGGTGCGGCTGACGGCGCGGCGGGCCTTCCGGTCGGAGGACATACGGTCCACCGTGGCGCCGGCTACCATGCCGAGACAAAGACCGCTGATAAATGCGGTAATTTTCATGATTGATCCACTCCTTTTCATTGGCTGCTGTCAGTTTGTCCCGGAAAGCGGCGAAAAACACGGGGCATTACTTGCCAAAACAAGCGCAAAATGGTACAATAATCGGTAATGAAAAATTTTATGAAACAAAGGAGACAGCCATGTCTATTGAGAGATTACAGGCCGCCATACGGGAGCGCAAGACCCCCGTGGCACTGGGCCTTGCGCCGGAGATCGAAAAGGTCTCTCCCAAGATCGTGAAGAATTTTGAAGAAATGTTCGGCCCCGGCATGATGGCCAATGCCGAGGCGCTGCGGTTCCACGCCTGTCAGGCCATGGATGCGGTACAGGGCAAGCTGCCCGCCGTAGTCATCAGCGCCGAGCACTATCTCCGCTACGGCATGATGGGCGCGGACGTGCTGAGCAATCTGGTCAGCGCCGCCGCGGCCCGCGGGCTGTACGCCATCGTGGACTGCCGTACCACCCGGCCCGAGCTGTGGCTGAACGGCCCCATGGCGGGCGACGGCCTGACGGTGATGCCCTATGTGGGCGGCGACTGTGTGCCGCAGAATACGGACAAGGCCATCTTTGCCGTGGTGCGCACCGCCAACGGAAGCTCCGGCGAGGTGCAGAACCTCATTGCCGGTGACCGGCCCCTGTACGCGGCAATGGCCCAGCAGATGGCCCGGAAGGGTGCGGCGCTGGTGGTGGAGACCGGGTACAGTCTGGACGTCAAGGAGGTGCGCAAGCGCGCCGGTGATGCCTTCCTGCTGCTGCCGGGCTGCGACGGACAGAACGCCATCCCCGCCTTTGACGATCTGGGCCATGGCGCCATGGTGGTGGATTACACCCTGCAATACGGCGGCGACGTGGATGCCGCCGTCAAGGAAATGAAAGCGTGGGTGACGGTGCTGTGACAACGGTTTATCTTGTGCGCCATGCCGAGGCGGAGGGCAACCTCTACCGTATCGCCCACGGTCAGTATAACGGTCTGATCACCGACCGGGGCTATCAGCAGCTCCATGTGCTGAAAAAGCGGTTTGACGATGTGCATATCGACGCGGTGTACAGCAGCGACCTGTTCCGCGCCCGCACCACCGCCCGCGCGGTGTACGAGCCCAAGGGGCTGGAGCTGCATCTGGAGCCCGCCTTCCGGGAGATCCATATGGGCTGCTGGGAGGGCCGTCCCTGGCAGGAACTGAACACCGCCTACGAGGAGCAGATGTTTTACTTCAACCGCCAGTTGGACAAGTTCCATGTGGAGGGCAGCGAGACGGCACAGCAGGTGCTAGATCGCTATATCCCCGCATTGAAGCGTGTGGCGGCGGAAAACGACGGCAAGACCATCGCCTTGTTCAGCCACGGCGCGTCCATGCGG
>CAVBAZ010000212.1:0-2643 GCA_963593515.1 Bacteroidaceae bacterium | reverse complement strand
ACAACTATACCGAGCTGAAGCAGAAGAACATCGACACCGGCATGGGTCTGGAGCGTCTGGCCTGCGTGTGCCAGAACGTGGACAGCCTGTTCGACGTGGACACCGTCATGAACATCACCAACAAGGTCAGCGAGCTGACCGGCGCCCACTATGGCGAGAGCCACAAGCGCGACGTGTCCCTGCGCGTCATTACTGACCACATCCGCAGCGCCACCTTTATGATCTGCGACGGTATCCTGCCCAGCAATGAGGGCCGGGGCTATGTGCTGCGCCGCCTGCTGCGCCGCGCCGCCCGCCACGGCAAGCTGCTGGGCGTCAACGAGCCGTTCCTGTATCAGGTGGTGGACACCGTTATCCACGAGAACGAGTGCCAGTACCCTGACCTGCGGGAGAAGCAGACCTATATCACCAAGGTCATCCGCACCGAGGAGGAGAACTTCGCCCGCACCATCGACGGCGGCATGAAGATCTACGGCGACATGCTGTCCGCCCACAAGGCCAAGGGCGAGACCGTGTTCTCCGGCGAAGATGCCTTCAAGCTGTACGACACCTTTGGCTTCCCCATCGACCTGACCGCCGAAATGGCCGCTGAGGAGGGCATGACCATCGACGAGGATGCCTTCAAGGCCCTGATGACCGAGCAGAAGGAGCGCGCCCGCGAGGCCCGCAAGGCGCTGGGCGATCTGGGCTGGGCCGGTGTGGAGTTCGGCAAGGACATGCCCGCCACCGAGTTCGTGGGCTATGACTACGACGCCATCGACGATGCCCATGTGCTGGCCATCGTGGCCGAGGGCGAGCTGGTGGACGAGATCGTCTCCGGCATGGAGGCCATCGTGGTGCTGGATCAAACTCCCTTCTACGCTGAGATGGGCGGCCAGATCGCCGACCATGGCCGCATCACCGACAGCGACAGCATCGAGAATCCCGACGAGAACTGCGCCCTTCTGTTCCACGTCAACAACGTCCAGAAGAACAAGGGCGGCAAGTTCATGCACTACGGCAAGCTGCTGAAGGGCTCTTTGAAGGTGGGCGACACCGTGGCCGCCTCCATCGACACCGTCCGCCGCGCCGCCATTCGCCGCGCCCACACGGCCACCCATCTGCTGGATGCCGCGCTGGTGAAGGTGCTGGGCGACCATGTGCATCAGGCCGGTTCTCTGGTGGAGCCTGACCGCCTGCGTTTCGACTTCACCCACTTCGAGGGCATCACGCCCCAGCAGCTGAACGAGGTGGAGGATCTGGTGAACGATGCCATTCTGGACGGCCTGACCATCACCACCGAGGAGTTGCCGCTGGACGAGGCCAAGGCCCGCGGCGCTGTTGCCACCTTCGGCGAGAAGTACGGCCAGACGGTCCGCGTGGTCACCATGGGCGACTTCTCCATGGAGCTGTGCGGCGGCACCCATCTGGACAACACCGCCAAGGTGGGCATGTTCCGCATCAAGTCTGAGAGCAGCGTGGCCTCCGGCGTCCGCCGTATCGAAGCCACCACCGGCCGCGTGTCCATTGACGAGACCCGCCATGGCCGCAACACCCTGCTGAAGGCGGCCCAGTTCTTCAAGACCGCGCCCAGCACCATTCTAGAGCGCATGGAGCAGCAGGCCAACGAGATGAAGGAGCTGCGCCAGTCTTTGGAGAAGTTCAAGGCCGAGGCCTCTCTGGGCGAGGCCAAGCAGGTGATGGCCTCCGCCAAGACCGTGGGCGGCCTGCACATCATCACCGGCACCCGCCAGAATCTGGATGCCAACGCCCTGCGTGCCATGGGCGACTTCATGCGGGATAAGGATCCCAGCGTGGTGGCCGTGCTGGCCAGCATCAACGGCGAGAAGGTCAGCTTCCTGGCCGTCTGCGGCAAGGAAGCCGTGGCTAAGGGCATCAAGGCCGGTGATCTGGTGAAGTCCGTGTCCGCCGTGTGCGGCGGCAAGGGCGGCGGCAAGCCCGACAGCGCCATGGGCGGCGGCACCGACCTTCTGAAGGTGGACGACGCGCTGGCTACCGTGGACGACTTCGTGGCCGCCAAGCTGGGCTAAAAAGCAAAAACAGTGCCCGCCCCAGTGGGGCGGGCACACAGAATACACCATACAACGAAAGGAGACGAATCCATGAAGAACGATTGCCTGTTCTGCGCCATCATCGACGGCGAGATCCCCAGCAACAAGCTCTATGAGGACGAGCTGTGCTACGCCTTCTACGACATCGAGCCGCAGGCCCCCACTCACTTTCTGGTGGTGCCCAAGGAGCACATCTGCTGCGCCAACGACATCGACGAGAGCAATGAAGCCGTGGTAGCCCACTGCTTCACCGTCATCGCCAAGCTCTGCAAGGAGCTGGGCTGCGACAGCTACCGCATTGTCAACAACTGCGGCGATCAGGCCGGCCAGACCGTGAAGCACCTGCACTTCCATGTGCTCAGCGGCCGCGACATGACGTGGCCTCCGGGCTAAAGAGTACTGGCGCAAAATCTTGCGATTTTGCTGCCAAAAGGTTTACGGCCCGCTGCGCGCACCCGTTGGGTGCACTGGCGACCGAGAAGTATTTTTCTGACGCACATGTCGCGGCAAAAAATGATTCAAATTTTTCGCGTCTGCGGACGCGAACTCTGCGAGGCTTTTTATACGAAACCCGCCGCGGGCAAGCCCGCGG
>CAVBAZ010000211.1:0-2956 GCA_963593515.1 Bacteroidaceae bacterium | reverse complement strand
GGACTTGACGCAGTATGGGCGCATTTCTGCCCGTCAAAACCGTGTCTGCCCTTGTTGATCGATGGTAAAATATTATGTGAAATTTGACCCCACAAGGAGATCGACCATGAAACTGATGGTTCTTGACGGCAACAGCATCATCAACCGCGCCTTTTACGGCGTGAAGCCCCTGACCACACGGGACGGGCTGTATACCAACGCCATTTTCGGCTTTTTGAACATGCTCCAGCGGTTCATCGACGAGGAGCAGCCGGAGGCACTGTGCGTGGCCTTTGACCGGCGGGAGCCCACCTTTCGGCACGAGGCGGACGCCAACTATAAGGCCACCCGTAAGGGCATGCCCGACGAGCTGGCCCAGCAGATGCCGGTGATGAAGCAGGTGCTGTGCGCCATGTCCATCCCCTGCTACGAGATGGTTGGCTATGAGGCCGATGACCTGCTGGGCACCATCTCCCGCCGGTGCGAAAAACGGGACTGGGAGTGCGTCATCGTCACCGGCGACCGGGACAGCTTACAGCTGATCACCGACCGCACGCGGGTGAAGCTGGTGACCTCCCGCATGGGACAGACCTCCACCACCGATATGACCCCCGCCCTGTTCCGGGAGCAATATGGCTTCGACCCCATCCACATGATCGACCTGAAGGCCCTGATGGGCGACAGCAGCGACAACATCCCCGGCGTGCCGGGCATCGGCGAAAAGACCGCCACGGCCTTGGTGCAGCGCTACGGCAGCATCGACGCGCTGTATGCCGCCATGCCGGAGGTGGAGGCCAAGCCCGCCGCGCTGCGGAAGCTGGCCGAGGGCGAGGAATCCGCCCGCCGCAGCTATTGGCTGGCCACCATCGTCACCGACGCGCCGCTGGAGTTCGACCCGGAGGACGCCCTGCGCCAGCCCTACAAGCCGGAGCTTTACGACCTGTTCGTGAAGCTGGAATTTACCAAGCTTATCAAGAAATACGGCCTGACCCCCGCCGCTCCCACGCCGGAGCCGGCAGCCGTCCACGACGAGGACTATTCCGTTATGATCGAGGTTCCCCAGACCGACGAGGACGCGGCGCGGCTTCTCGCCCAGTGGCGCAGCGTACCCCACGTGACGGTGTACGGGGTGGACGATCTCCGGGCGCTGGCGGTGGAATGTGAGCTCGATGAGCACCACGGCCTGACGGTCATTCTGCGGACTGACCGGTTCGACGGTGACTGGGACGCCCTGCTGCGGGGCCTGTTCTCCGCCGATATCCCCAAGGTGGCCCACAATGTGAAGGATCTGACCCGCGCCCTGCTGGAGCGGGGCCTTCCTGCCGAGGGCTTTGTCTTCGACACGGCGCTGGCAGGCTATCTGCTGGACGCCACCGCCGGAGGGTATGACCTCCAGCGGCTGTTCGTGGCCTACTGCGGCGCGGAGCTGCCCGCCCCGGCCCATCTGGCCAAGGACGCCTTCGCCCCGCTCAGCGACACCGCCACGGAGGAGGCCGCCCTGTGCAGCTATACCAGCGCCGTCGCGGCGCTGTATGAGGTGCTGCCCGGCAAGCTGGAGGAACTGGGCATGACGGCGCTGCTCCATGAGATGGAGCTGCCCCTCTGCCGGGTGCTGGCGGAGATGGAGCTGGCGGGCTTCCGCATCAACGAAAGCGCGCTGGCTCAGTTCGGCATCGATCTGTATGAGCGCATCGTGGCGCTGGAGCAGTCCATCTACGACATGGCGGGCGAGAAATTCAACATCAACTCCCCCAGACAGCTGGGGATCATCCTCTTTGATAAATTGCAGCTGCCCCACGGCAAGAAAACGAAAACCGGCTGGTCCACCAATGCCGAGGTGCTGGAAAAGCTGCGGTATGAGGCCCCCATCGTGGACAAGGTACTGGAATACCGGCAGTACGCCAAGCTGAAATCCACCTATGCCGACGGATTGCTGCGGGCGGTGTCCCCCGACGGGCGGGTACGCACCAGCTTCCAGATGACGGTAACGGCCACGGGCCGTCTCAGCTCCACGGAGCCGAATTTACAGAACATCCCCACCCGCACCGAGCTGGGCAGCGAGATCCGCCGCCTGTTCGTGGCGGAGGAGGGCAATGTGCTGGTGGACGCGGACTACTCCCAGATCGAGCTGCGGCTGCTGGCCCACATGGCGGGCGACGAAGCCATGCAGCACGCCTTCCTGTCCGGCGCGGATTTCCACACCGTCACGGCAGCCAAGGTGTTCCATGTGCCGGAGACCGAGGTCACCCATCAGATGCGCTCCCGCGCCAAGGCGGTGAACTTCGGCATCGTGTACGGCATGTCCGCCTTCTCCCTCAGTCAGGATATCCATGTGACGGTGGCGGAGGCCAAGGACTATATGGAACGCTATTTCGCCACCTATCCCGGCGTGAAGCAGTATATGACCGACATCGTGGAAACGGCCAAAGAGCAGGGCTATGTGGAGACGCTGTACCACCGCCGTCGGGCGCTGCCGGAGCTGAGATCGGCCAATTTCGTCCAACGCTCCTTCGGTGAGCGTGTGGCGCTGAACATGCCCATTCAGGGTACGGCGGCAGACATCATGAAGCTGGCCATGATCCGGGTCTACGACCGCCTGCGGCGTGAGGGCTTACAGGCCAGACTTATCATGCAGGTACACGACGAGCTGATCGTGGAGTGCCCGGAGGCCGAGCGGGAAACGGTGGAAAAGCTGCTGCGGCAGGAGATGGAGCAGGTGGCGGCGCTGGCCGTCCCCCTGACCGCCGAGGCCCACAGCGGCAAAAACTGGCTGGACGCCAAGGGATAAGGAGCGAATGATGGAAAAGATACAGGTAAAGATCGTGCCCATGAACGCCGATCATCTGGACGAGATCGCGGCGCTGGAGCGGGTGTGCTTCTCCCGCCCGTGGTCGCGGAATATGCTGGCCGAGGAGCTGGAAAACCAGTGCGCCGCCTTCCTGACGGCACTGGACGCCGTGACCGGCAAGGTGGTGGC
>CAVBAZ010000210.1:0-5179 GCA_963593515.1 Bacteroidaceae bacterium | reverse complement strand
GTCAGAGACCTGCCGCAGCAGCTCATAGCCGTCCCACAGCTCCTGTTCCGTGGTCATGGTGGCAAGATTCGTATTATTTATCATGCCGGTGATCTGCAGACGGGCGTGCGCCTGCATGCCCTCCTGCAAACGATGGATCTTGTCCAGTGTGCTGGCCAGCGGACGGCGGATATTGACCACATTCAGCACCTCGAGGGAGCCTTCCGGCAGATCCACGAAGTCCTGATGATAGCGGCCCAGCGCCGTGGCGCCTACGTCGTCGCCGCCCACGTCGAAAATGACGCTGTCCCAGTCCAGAACGAAAGCGGACTGCACCTCGGCGGGGAGGGAGAGCGTTTCGATACCGGAACAGGCGAAGTTGGGGGAGACGAGACGGATCTCCTTCTGCTCCACCATTTTGCCCCGCTCCGTCAGCCGGAAGTAGGTGTTCACCATATCCAGATCGATCAGCTCGGTGCGCTCGCCACGGGCGGCGGACTGCATGGCAAAGTTCAGTGCCAGTTCGCTCTTGCCGCTGCCGTAGTTGCCGATCAGTACCTTGACTTTTTTCATCCGCTGTGTTCTCCTTTATGACTCAGGTAATGCTGTAAAGGCGAAAAACCGGTGGTTTTTCGTGGAATCACAGTATCCCCTCCCCACGGGAGGGGATACTGTATGATGCAGTTGGGAAATTACTTCAGGTTTTCCTTGATGGTCTGGCACAGAGCGGTGATACCCTGAACGATCTTCTCCTCGGGCATGCAGGAGTAGTTCAGACGCAGGGTGTTCTCGTGGCCGCCGTTGGGGAAGAAGGAACCGCCGGGAACGAAGGCGACCTTCTTCTCGAGGCACTTCATCTGCAGCTCCTTGGCGTCCATGTAGTCAGGCAGGACGACCCAGGCGAACAGACCGCCGTCGGGACGGGTGAAGGTGCAGGGAGCGGGCAGCTCCTTGGCCAGAGTGTCCAGCATCACGGCGCGGCGCTTCTTGTAGCACTCGCGGATGGTGTTGACGTGAGCGTCCAGATCGAACATATCGATCCACTTGGAGGTCTCCATCTGGCCGATGGTGGAAGCCTGCAGAGAGGCAGCCTGCTCCATGAAGTTGTACTTGGCAAGGATGGCATCCTCGGCGCAGACCCAGCCCAGACGGTAGCCGGGCGCCAGGATCTTGGAGAAGGTGCCCAGATAGACCACCAGACCCTTGGTGTCCAGGCTCTTCAGCGCGGGCATGTACTCGCCCTCGAAGCGCAGCTCACCGTAGGGGTTGTCCTCGATGACGGGAATCTCGTAACGGTTGACGATCTCCATGAACTTATGACGGCGATCCAGATCCCAGGTACGGCCGGTGGGGTTCTGGAAATCGGGGATGACGTAGATCATCTTCACGCGCTCGGTGGTGGCAAGGATCTTCTCCAGCTCTTCCATGATCATGCCGCCGTCGTCGGTGGGAACTTCGATAAAGGTAGGCTCGCAAGCCTTGAAGGCATTGACAGCGCCCAGATAAGAGGGGCTCTCCAGCAGCACCACGTCGCCGGGATTCAGGAACACGCGGGCGGAGAAGTCCAGACCCTGCTGGGAACCGGAGGTCACCAGAATGTGATCCTTATCGGTCTTGATGTTGTTCTTCGCCAGCATACGCTCGGCGATCTGCTCACGCAGACGGGGATAGCCTTCGGTGGAAGAATACTGCAGGGCCACGCGGCCATTTTCCTTCAGGACGGCCTCGGAAGCCTGCATCATCTGCTCGACGGGGAACAACTCGGGAGCGGGCATACCACCGGCGAAGGAGATAATGTCGGGCTGTGCGGTCAGCTTCAGCAGCTCACGGATCTCGGAGCCCTTCAGCAGGTCCATTCTACTTGCAAACTGTACCATGAAATTTTCCTCCTCAAATTTTCCGCATGCCCTTCCGAAGCATGCGGCATAATGGTTACACCAATTTGTACCCATTACATTAAAACACACTTTCACGCTAAAGTAAACAGTAGGTTTTAGTCAAAAGCCACAAAATTTCGGAATTATTTTCTTTTTGGTAAACTTTACAAAAATGTGGCCGCGATTGATGTGATTTCGCCCAATCGCCGCTGCTGCCGCAAAAAAGTGCATATTTTGAGAAGGAAAACGGCAAAAACCGACCTCTTTTTTTGGAAATTTAAATTGTCAAATTGTTGGGGAAAATAGCGATAGGGAGCTTCCATTTTATGGATGCGGCTCCTGGGGCGGCTCCTGACTGTCGGATGGAGCGTCCGGTGTGTCCTTTTTCTTCCGCTGGCAGAGCCGGTCATAGAATAGCAGGCCCGCCGCGCTGATGGCCAGCGTAACGGCAAAGACCAGAATAGCGCCCCAGTAGTTTTTGGTGCCCAGCGCATCACCGCCCACGGTGGAGGTGATGATGGAGGGCAGGCGGCCCAGCGAACAGATCAGCAGCCACACGGGGAAGCGGATGTTGGTCAGTCCGGCGAAATAGCACAGCAGATCCTTCGGCGTGCCGGGCAGCATAAAGATGATGAGGAACAGGAGGTCGCGCCGGGGCGTGGCCTGCAAAAAGCGGATGGAGCGAAGCTTTTCCTTGGAGAAGAACACCTCCGCCAGCCGTGGGCCGAACCGCCGTACCAGCAGGAAAACGCATACGCTGCCAAGGGTGGCGGCCAGCATACACAGGATCGTGCCCTCTACCGAGCCGAAGGCGTAGCCTGCGGCGATCTCAAAGGGCTCGCCGGGGATCACCGCCACCACTACCTGAAGGATCACCATGCCCATGTAGGCAAGACGCCCGCCGAAGCCGTGGGAATCCACCCATTCCCGGAACCGCTCCGGCTGCGAAGCGAAGCGTACCAGCGGTATGCCCACCAGCCATATCAGCAAAATGGAGACCACAACAGCGATGCCGATGGCGATCAATCCCAGACGTTTCTGCTGCGTGGCCGTCAGTTCATTTCGTTTCATATTGTATACCGTATAGATATCATTGTGTGTCGTAGATGGATTATCGAGATTATACCACCGGATGTCCCGGCCTGCAATGTGAATTTTGTGTCCTGTTTGTAAACATTTTGTGCGCAGACGTACCATAAGTTGTACCGTGCTGACAGGTCGGTAAAAACGTGAAAAAGTCCATAATAAACCGCGCCCTGTCCGATGATGGACAGGGCGCGGTTCGTTATAAAGCTTACTGCTTGACGTTGGACTCGATATGGGAGTCACGCATGGTCACGGTATAAGCGCCGTCCCAGCCCTCGTAGGTAAAGGCTGTGCGGTCGTCGCCCAGCGTGTTGGTGGAGAGAAACTCCACGGCCATGGCGTTGGTGTCGCCGTGGCAGAGATAGTAGCAGCCAGTGTCCTCCCGGTAAATGAACTGATCCAGATTATTCTTGCGGGTCTCCTCCAGCGTCAGGCCAAAGACCTCCGTCAGCGCATCGTCCATCTCCTGCCGGGAAATGACCATCACATCGGTACTGGGGCCGCCCAGCTGCTGCTGAACGTAGTCGTATTCCTCCTGCGTGGGCTGGCGGCTGCCGCCGTTGTAGAACATCCAGTAAAGATCCACGTCACGGGGATCGTCGTAGGTGCTGGTCAGCGCCTGCGTGTACCAGTTGCCGATCTGGAACAGGGAAGCCTGCTGCTCCGCCAGCTTGTTCAGCAGGGCGTCTGTCTCGCCGCCCCCAATATCGGGATACAGGCTGGGGTCTCCGCTGGTCTGGACGTGGCCGTCCGCGTAGGGGAACAGCATCCAAACCACGAAGTAATCGCCCTTCTGAGACTGCATCTGATAGGGATTTTCGGACAGCTGCTTTGCCGGAAGGAAATCAATGCGCCCGTCCCCGGAAAAGCCGCACCATGCAATGGGGTACATGCTGCCCTGCTCCATATGGAGCGTACCCTCCATGACGCTCCAGACATAGCCCAGCGTAGGATCCTCCTGTGTCCAGTCGGTGGTGGGGAAACGCACCGGCTCGTTGCGCTGCGCGGTCCATGTGGTGGTCAGGAAACCGGCGTTATCCGTCATGGGGCCTTCGTCCAGCAGCGTGATGTCCAGATTCCTGTTGGGCAGTGTCAGAAAGATCGGCTTCGTAGAGGCCACCGCCTCGCCGTCATGATACTGGGTGCGGTACAGCATCACCATCAACCCATCGTCGCCGGAGACGGACAGGCGCACCATCTGCTCATTCACCCGCTGTGCGCGGAGGGTGAAGCTGCCGGACTTCCCGCCGGTGAAGCCCGCCACGGCAGCCAGTATCACCACCGCCGCCAGCACGAACGCGGCGACAGCGCGGGTATGGGGCTGCTTTGCCAGCAGGCGCACCCGCTCCTTCAGCGTCCGCTTGCCGCCGGACATGGTGGTGGCCGCCGCCAGCACCGAGGAGGGCGTTGTTTTGCCGCAGCTGAGGGCGATCAGCGTCCTGCCGTAGGCGGTGCGTTCCTCTCCGCCCAGCTGCTTTACGGCGCAGGCGTCGCAGGCCAGCTCGCTGTCCTCACGGGAGCGGATGGCCGCCAGCCACACCAGCGGGTTCCACCAGTGTACCACCAGACACGCGCCCCGTACCAACGCCCACAGGGGGTCGCCGTGGCGGTAATGGGTGGCCTCGTGGGCCAGCACATGGCGCAGCGCCGTTTCATCCGCCGCTACCTCCGGCGTCACATAGATGCTGCGGCCAAAAAGGCAGGGCGTGTCGATGGCGGCGGAGACGTAGACCGGCAGATCGCCGCCTGCGTCCAGAGGTCTGCGGGAGCGCCGCAGCCGCACATAGCACCGCCCGTTCACCGTCAGGAACCACGCCAGCGTCACCGCACTGCCACCGATCCACGCCGCGGCAATGACCTTGGGCCACGACACGGCGGAGGTCGTTGTATCGCTTTCCGTCGGGGCGCTGTCCTGCGTCGGATGGCTGTCCAGCACCGCGGGAGACGTGGTATCATCGGCCGTACCGGCAGGGAGGAGGGCGTCCGCCTGCCGCACCAGCGGCAGGGACGACGCGGCCCGGTCAAGGCTGATGTCGCTGACACCGATCTGCACCGGCACCAGCAGCCGGATGGCCGCCAGCAGCCACAGGGCATAGATCACGGTGGGGTGGAGGTGCCTGCGCAGCAGCCGCCGCAAAACCAGCACCACGCCTACCAGCACCGTCGAGGACAGAAGCCAGCTGCTCATTTCTATAATCCGCCTTTCTGCGAAAGGCACCGACGGGGTTATGAAACCC
>CAVBAZ010000209.1:0-2965 GCA_963593515.1 Bacteroidaceae bacterium | reverse complement strand
CCTTCACGCTGGACACCTACACCCATGTCACCTCGGATATGCAGAAGCAGGCCTGCGGTATCGTGGGCGAATTCATGGAGGACATCTTCGGGAAGGAGTTGAAACCGTGGCAAGAAAACGAAAAGCCGGAGACGGAACAGTAAGGCAGCGCAAAGATGGCCGGTGGGAGGGCCGCATCGTCATCGGCTACGATGATAACGGCTATCCCAAGACGAAAAATGTCCTCGCCAAAACCAAGAAAGAGTGCGTCGAGAAGCTCCAAAAGCTCAAGGAGGAATGCGGCGGACTGAAGCCTGAAAAAGTGCGGCCTGAGATGCCCTTCGGGGACTGGCTGACGTACTGGTATGAAAATCACTCCAAGCCTAAGATACGCCCCACCACGCAGGAGACTTATGAGAGCCGCATCCGCCTGCACATCATTCCGGAGATCGGCAGCATCCCGCTGAACAAGCTGACGCAGAACGACCTGCAGCAGTTTTACGGTCGGATCAAGAATAGTGGCCGGAAGCGGTTCACCGACAGATACGGCGAAGGGCTGTCTGACCGGATGGTGCGTATGTGTCACGCCACCTGCCGCTCCGCGCTGGAAAAGGCGGTGCAGGACGGATTGATCCGTGTGAACCCAGCTATCGGCTGCAAACTGCCGCCGAAAAAGGCGAGGGAGATGCAGGTGCTGACGCGGGATGAGCTACAGCGGTTCCTTATCCAAGCAAAGTTCGAGGGCTACTACGAAGTGTTCCTTCTGGACTTAGCCACCGGTCTGCGCCGGGGCGAGCTCATGGCGCTGCAATGGGATGACCTGAACTTCAAGACCGGCGTGCTGAATGTGAACAAGCAGGTCTACGACGTGCGGGGTCAGCTTCAAATCAGCACACCCAAGACGAAGAGCTCCATCCGCAAGATCGTCCTGCCGCCCGCCGTGGTGGCGGTGCTGCGGGAGTACAAAGAGACGGTGGACTCCCGATGGATGTTCCCCTCTCCAGTGAAAGAAGACTGCCCCGTTACCCCTGGCGTAGTACGCCGCAGGCTGCAATTTATCTTAGCCCATGCGGGCTGCAAGCATGTGAGGTTCCATGATCTTCGCCACACTTTCGCAACCTTGGCGCTGGAGAACGGCATGGATGTGAAAACGCTCTCCGCCATGCTGGGCCATGTGTCGGCGGCCACCACGCTGGACATCTACACCCACATCACTGACGATATGCAGCGGGCAGCCGCCGCCAACATCGACCGTGGCATCGGCAAAGCAACACCGCAGGAGGACACTTTAGAGCCGGGGCAGGAAACTGCCCCAGCCCAGGCGGAAAAGCCGAGTATGACCGATTTCAAGCCCTATGCGGGCCGCAAGCGCAGATCCGGCACCGGCTGCGTCACCGAGATCAACGACCATCTCTTCGAGGGGCGCTACTCCCCCAAGTGGCCCGACGGCAAGAAACACGCCCGCAACATCTACGCCCACACCCGCGAGGAATGCGAGGAGAAGCTCAAGGTACTGATAGCAGAGATGAAGGCAGAGATCGCGGTAGCACAGCGACTGAAAGATGAGGGCAAAGGTAACGGAAGCCCAACAGAGGAGAAGAAAGGCAAGCGGGGGAAGAAGACGTAAAAAGAATCACCGACATGGGTACTGAATACAATGTATCCTTGCCGGTGGTTTATATATTTGGACGTATCTCAAAAGTATGTAAAAGCGGGGTGATTCAATGAGAATATCATGTGAATGTAGCGCTAATTCTTGTTTTTTGTTGAAAACGGTGCTACTATTATTTTGACATATTTGTATCTGCTGCCCGTTGTAAACAACACCGCATCATTCAGTGTCCGCTTGCCGAGATTTGAAATAACGGAGGTTCTGCATGGCTATACCAAAACTGAAAAAGCAGGATATTATTGCTGCCCTGAAATTCATCGACGAGAACGGAGTTCCCGAACATAATACGAGCGTAAAATATGTACTTGTGTCTGAAGATGGAAAAAAGTATCCGCCGAAATATGTGGTAGCCGTTGCTGACCATTTGGCAAACAGCACAGACATTTCGACGGAATCCTTTAACAGCGTTGACGCAAAGAGCTATCTGGAAAGCCTTGGGTTTACCATTGAGACAAAGCAGCAAGAAAAATTTGAGTTATCTATTACTGCCGAAAGTGTACAGTCAACGGATGAACGCTTTACAATGGATAATTTGAACCTCGGTGATAACTATAAGCCGCTGGACGCCTATTTTAAGAGAGCGAACGGCGAGATCGTCAGGCGAGCCTACAGCAAGGGCGAAAGAAGAAATTCCAATCAAACCTTGCCGCGCATCGCCTGTCAGGTATTTGAAAAGCAGCTTGCCACATTATCAGTTGAAGATAAGGAAAGCTTTCCCGTTTGCAAATACAGTCCTAATAGTGACATGATCAGAGGTATCTATACGAGTGTCGATGAGTACAAGAAGCACCGTAACTCTTTAGAGTACCTGATATACGGCTATGACAGCGGACGTCAATTTGTTATTTATTGCTGGAATATTTTCTCTACAATCGTCTTTGTACAGGAATGCCTGAAACGTTTTGGTGAACAAGGAGATCAGTTTGTCCTGATGTATCGCGAAAAAGATGAAAAAGAGACCGTGGCGGCAAAAGCAGAAGCCGCTGTTCAGGAAGAACTTGTTCAGCAGTTCAAAGGCTATCGGAATCCCTTCTCTTCTATGCTGATCGAATCGAAGAATCTGATTTTCAGAGGTGCGCCCGGTACCGGCAAGTCTTATCTTGCCAAGGAGATCGCTGCGGATATTATCAGCAATGGGTACTTCGACGATTACACGCTCCTTACTGACGAGCAGAAAAAACAGGTTGAGTTTGTTCAGTTCCATCCGAGTTATGACTACTCTGATTTTGTTGAAGGTCTGCGGCCGAAGGTCAATGACGACGGAACAATGGGCTTTGAATTGCAGGATGGCATTTTCAAGAAGTTTGTTGCCCG
>CAVBAZ010000208.1:0-12624 GCA_963593515.1 Bacteroidaceae bacterium | reverse complement strand
CACACTGGCGGCCGAGAAGAATTTTTCTGACGCACATGTCGTCAGAAAAATGATTTGAATGATTCGCGGCGTCCGCGCCGCGAACTCTGCGAGGCCTTTTCGATAAGCTATTTTCAAACTTTCAAGTTTTCCTTCTTTTTTGTTCCAGGAAAAACGCCGCCTCTATGGCGGCTTTTTTCCTAGGTACATCAAATGCTTCGCAGAATTCGCAGCCCGCAGGCGGCGAACAAATCAAATCGTTTTTCGACGCGACATGTGCGTGGCGAAAAACACTTTACGCGGAGAGAGTGTTCTTTCGCACGCTTTGCGTGCGAAAGAGCGCGGGTCGCAGCGAAAACTTTTTCTGGCAAATGGGCGCAGCCCATTTGCCAGAACAGAGGAAAACGCCGCCTTTATGGCGGCTTTTTTCCTTTTCTCCCATGAGCGGTTTGACGCTTTTTGGCTTGCCACCGCCATATATTTCGTGAAATTCTGCAAAAAAGTGCTTTTCCGAAAAATCCCTCTTTCTTTTTCATGGAATGTATGGTACAATAGGTACAAGCGCCGTTGGGCGCGCAGGAAAGGAAACACCCGTATTATGGAAAGCAACGCACTTTTGAACGCGAAGCTGTCGCTGGACAGCGATATCTCCCTGTATGCCCAGCTGGTGGGCATCATCAAGCGCAACATCTCCACCGGTGTGCTGGCGGTGGGCGACCTGCTGCCCAGCGAGGCAGAGCTGTGCCGCACGCTGAACATCAGCCGCAACACCGTCCGCCAGGCCATCGGCGAGCTGGAGGAGGAGGGCCTTGTGGTCCGCAAGCGGGGCCGGGGCACCTTCGTGGCTGACCCGTCCACCAACCGCCGTGGCGTCCGGTACTCCTTCACCACCGAGGTGTCCTCCATGGGCAAAGAACCCAGCAGCACGCTGGTGGATTTCCAGATCACCACACCCTCCCCCATCGTCTGTGACAAGATGGAGCTGCGGGAGGGCACGCCGGTCTACTGCTTCACCCGTATCCGCAACGTGGACGGCGAGCCGCTGATCCTTGAGACCAGCTATTATCCCCAGTACATCTACCCCAACCTGACCCGCGACATGGTGCAGACCCACAGCTTCTATTCCCTGCTGTATCATGTGGGCATCACGCCCTTTGCCGCGGAGGAGAGCTACGAGGCCGTGACGCTGGACAGCGACAGCGCCAAGCTGCTGGGTGTCGAACCGGGCAGCTGCGCCTTCTACCACCAGCGCCGCACCCGCACTGAGGATGGCCGCGTGTACGAGTATACCCGCAGCTTCATCCGGGGCGACCGTGTCCGGCTGGACGTACATATGCAGAAATCCGGCATCCACTTCAACCGCAGCATCGACTGACGGAGGATATCCATATTATAAAAAGAGCGGTGAAATTTTTCACCGCTCTTTTCTTGCGCCCTGCGGGATTTGTTCACAAATAATTCAACGTTGCAGCCCTTGACATTCGTGACCGTCGGTGGTACACTGGGTTAGCACTCGGAGATAGCGAGTGCTAAACGGAGAATCGATATGGAACTGACAGCGCGAAAAAAGCAAATATTGAAGATCGTGGTGGAGAGCTACATCGACACCGCCGAGCCGCTGGGTTCCAAGGCCATCGCCGAGCGGATGCCGGAAAAGGTCAGCTCCGCTACCGTCCGCAACGAGCTGGCGGAGCTGAGCGACATGGGCTATCTGGAGCAGCCCCACACCAGCGCCGGACGGATCCCCTCCCCGCTGGGCTACCGGCTGTATGTCAACGAGCTGATGGAGCGCAAGCCCATCTCCGCCGAGGAGGCCGCTCAGATCAACAGCACCTTACAGCAGGAGCTGAAGGGCACCGATCAGGTGATCGCCAAGACCGGCCAGATGGTGTCCAGCTTTGTGGACTACCCCACCTACGCCGTGGCGGATCACACCGCCGCCGCCACCGTGCGGCGCTTTGAGCTGATCGCCGTGGACGCCGCGTCGGTCATCGCCGTGGTGATGCTGTCGGACAGCCGGGTGAAAAGCCAGTTGATGCACTTGACCCTGCCGCTGGCGGCGGAGACGCTGCCGGAGCTGAGCCACCTGCTGAACACCCATTTCACCGGCATCACGGTCGAGGAGATGAACGCCCACCTGATGAACCTGTCGGATCAGGTCAGCGGCGAGTGGTTCCTGCTGCTGAACCAGGTGGTGGAGTACGCCGCCGGACTTCTCAAGGAGACTCAGCAGCACGAGGTGTTCACCAACGGTGCCAGCCAGCTGCTGAAATTCCCGGAGTTCCGGGACATCGACAAGGCCCACGACCTGATGCACTTCATGGTGGACAGCAAGGAGGATCTTCCGGTTCCCGCCGGAGGCCAGTCCATGCAGATCCTGATCGGGCCGGAAAACGTCAACGACGCCTTGAAGGAGAGCAGCGTGGTGGTGGCCAGCTATGACATCGGCGACGGCATGCGGGGCCTTGTGGGCGTGGTCGGCCCCACCCGGATGGATTACGCCACCGTGGCGGCCCGGCTCAGCTACTTTGCCGAGAGCCTGACCCGCATGTTCGGAAAGCATGAACTTCCCCCAAAGGAGAATGAGATACAATGAGCGATAAGAAGAAAAAGGATATCCCCGCACAGGAGCCGGAAAACGAGACCGCCGCTCCCGTAACAGAGGAAACGGAAACCGCAGACGCCCCCGCTGAGGAGGCCGCACCTGAGACTTTCACCGTCACGAAGGAACAGATGGAGAAGATGGAGGGCCTTGCCAAGCTGGTGGCGGATGTCAACGACAAATACCTGCGTCTGGCCGCGGAGTACGACAACTACCGCAAGCGTACCGCCAAGGAGAAGGAAAGCATCTACGGCGACGCCAAGGCCGACACCATCAAGCCCCTGCTGGCCGTGTACGACAATCTGGAGCGGGGCATTGCCCAGTATGACGAGGCCGATGCCCACCGTCAGGGGCTGGAGCTGATCCTCCGCCAGTTTACCGAAGCACTGACCAAGCTGGGCGTCACGGAGATCGAAGCCAAGGGCCAGCCTTTTGATCCCGGCCTGCACAACGCTGTGATGCACGTGGATGACGAAGAAGCCGGAGAGAACACCGTGGTCGAGGTATTCCAAAAGGGCTTCATGCTGGGCGACAAGGTGCTGCGCTTCGCCATGGTGAAGGTGGCAAACTGACCGCGAATTTCCCGGAACGAGGTTCCGATCTAAATAACAAAAAGTAATAATTATATGTAAATATACAGGAGGCAATCATTATGTCTAAAGTTATCGGTATCGATCTTGGCACCACCAATTCCTGCGTCGCCGTGATGGAAGGCGGCGAAGCAGTCGTTATCCCCAACGCAGAAGGCAACCGCACCACCCCGTCCGTCGTGGCTTTCAGCAAGACCGGCGAGCGTATGGTGGGTCAGGTGGCAAAGCGTCAGGCCATCACCAACCCCGAGCGCACCATCTCCTCCATCAAGCGTGAGATGGGCACCGACCACCGCGTCACCATCGACGGCAAGAGCTACACCCCGCAGGAGATCAGCGCTATGATCCTGCAGAAGCTGAAGGCGGACGCCGAGGCGTATCTGGGCACCACCGTCACCGAGGCGGTCATCACCGTTCCCGCCTACTTCACCGACTCTCAGCGTCAGGCCACCAAGGATGCCGGTAAGATCGCCGGTCTTGACGTGAAGCGTATCATCAACGAGCCTACCGCAGCCGCTTTGGCCTACGGTGTGGATAAGGAGCAGACCCAGAAGATCATGGTGTACGATCTGGGCGGCGGCACCTTCGATGTGTCCATTCTGGAGATCGACGACGGCGTGATCGAGGTGCTGGCCACCGCCGGCAACAACCGTCTGGGCGGCGACGACTTCGACCAGTGCATCATGAAGTATCTGGTCAGCGAGTTCAAGCGCACCGACGGCATCGACCTGAGCACCGATAAGGTGGCTATGCAGCGTCTGAAGGAGGCCGCCGAGAAGGCCAAGATCGAGCTGTCCGGCGTTACCAGCAGCAACATCAACCTGCCCTATATCACCGCCGACGCCACCGGCCCCAAGCATCTGGACGTGACCCTGACCCGCGCCAAGTTCAATGAGCTGACCGGCCATCTGGTGGACGCCACCATGGGCCCCGTGCGTCAGGCTATGTCCGATGCCGGTCTGAAGCCCTCCGACCTTGCCAAGGTGCTGATGGTGGGCGGCTCCAGCCGTATCCCCGCCGTGGTGGACGCCGTGAAGAACTTCACCGGCAACGAGCCCTTCAAGGGCATCAACCCCGACGAGTGCGTGGCCATGGGCGCTGCCCTGCAGGCCGGCGTGCTGACCGGCGACGTCAAGGGCCTGCTGCTGCTGGACGTCACCCCCCTGTCTCTGGGTATCGAGACCATGGGCGGCGTGTGTACCCGTCTGATCGAGCGCAACACCACCATCCCCGTCAAGAAGAGCCAGATCTTCTCCACTGCCGCCGACAACCAGACCTCCGTCGAGGTCAATGTCCTGCAGGGCGAGCGTGAGATGGCCGCCGCCAACAAGAGCCTGGGCCGCTTCCATCTGGACGGCATCGCTCCGGCCCGCCGCGGCGTGCCTCAGATCGAGGTCACCTTCGATATCGACGCCAACGGTATCGTCAACGTGTCCGCAAAGGATCTGGGCACCGGCAACGCCCAGCACATCACCATCACCTCCTCCTCCAACATGTCCAAGGAGGACATCGAGAAGGCCGTCAAGGAGGCCGAGCAGTATGCCGCCGAGGACGCCAAGATCAAGGAGAAGGTGGAAGTCCGCAATCAGGCCGACCAGATGGTCTATCAGGCGGAAAAGACCCTGTCCGAGGTAGGCGACAAGGTTCCCGAAAGCGAGAAGGAGCCCATCAAGGCCGGTATCGAGAAGCTGAAGGAGACCCTGAAGGGCGAGGATACCGACGCCATCAAGGCCGCTACCGAGGAGCTGACCCAGGCCTTCTATAAGATGAGCGAGAAGCTGTACCAGCAGCAGGCGCCTCAGGGCGACCCCAACATGGGCGGTCAGCAGCCCGGCGGCGACCCCAACGGCGGCCAGCAGTACTACGACGCCGACTACAAGGTCGTGGATGACGACGATCAGAACAAGTAAGTAATGTATCCCGCAATAAGGGGCAGGGCGACCTGTCCCTTGTTGTGGCGTTTAGGAAAAGCGCGTCTCTTGTGTCAATACGTCGTTGCGGCGGCTTGACGTACACAAAGTACGCCTGCGCCGCAGCGCCTTGTCTTGACGCAAGATCCGTTGCCTTTCATCGTTGGGGCATCCGCCGCAGGGTGGCTCCGGCACAGGAAAACCGGTAATAGGAGACATATCACATGGCTCAGGAAAAACGAGATTATTACGAGGTCCTCGGCGTCAGCAAGGGCGCATCGGAGGACGAGATCAAAAAAGCATATAAAAAGCTGGCCCGCAAGTACCACCCGGATATGAACCCCGGCGACAAGGAGGCCGAGGAGAAGTTCAAGGAGGTCAACGAGGCTAACGAGGTGCTGTCCGACCCCGATAAGAAGGCCCGGTATGACCAGTTCGGCTTTGCGGGTGTGGACCCCAGCTACGGCGCAGGCGCCGGCGGCCCCGGATGGGGCGACGGCGCGGCGGGCTTCGACTTCGGCGATCTGGGCGACATTTTCGGCAGCTTCTTCGGCGGCGGCTTCGGCGGTCAGCAGCGGCGCAACCCCAACGCACCCCAGCGGGGCGAGAGCATCCGCGCCGCCGTCACCGTCTCCTTTACCGAGGCGGCCTTCGGCTGCGAGAAGGAGATCACCGTGGAGCGCAGCGAGCAGTGCCCCACCTGTAAGGGCAACGGCTGCGCTGCAGGCACCACGCCGGAGGTGTGTCCCACCTGCCACGGCAGCGGCAGCGTCCAGACCCGGCGGCAGACACCCATGGGCGTGTTCGCCTCTACCTCACCCTGCGCCAAGTGCGGCGGTACGGGACGGATCATCCATCAGCCCTGCCCCGACTGTCACGGTCAGGGCCGCGTCCGCAAGCGTCGCTCCATCAAGGTCAACATCCCCGCCGGTATCGACGACGGCCAGACCATCTCTCTGCGGGGACAGGGCCACGCCGGTAAGAACGGCGGCCCCAACGGCGATCTGCTGATCACCGTCATGGTGCAGCCCCATGAGATCTTCCGCCGGGAGGGCACCTCCGTATTCTGCGAGGCGCCCATCACCTACGCGCAGGCGGTGCTGGGCGGCACGCTGGAGATCCCCACCATCGACGGCAAGGTGAAGTACGACATCCCCGAGGGCACCCAGACCGGCAGCGTGTTCCGCCTGCGGGGCAAGGGTATCCCCGTCCTCAATGGCCGGGGCCGGGGCGACCAGTACGTCACCGTTACCATCGAGACGCCGAAAAATCTGAACAAGGAGCAAAAAGAAGCCCTGAAGAGGTTCAGCGACTTGCTGGGCGAGAGCAACTACGAAAAGCGCAGGAGCTTCTTTGGTAAGAAACACTGATGTATCTGGCTGATTATCATGTGCACTCCACCGGCTCGCCGGACGGCCACCTGACCATGGCGGAGATGGCCCGGCAGGGCGTGGAGCGGGGACTGAATGAGATCTGCTTCACCGACCATGTGGATACCCTCCACTGGGGCACCACCATCCCCCGCTCGGACTACGACTGGGCCTCCGCCCAACGCCAGTATGACGAGGCGGAGGAGCAATGGGGCGGCCGGATCCAACTGAAGCTGGGCGCGGAGCTGGGCGAGGCCTATCTGGGCTTTGACCGGGCGGCCCACCTGCTGGATACCGCACCGCCGCTGGATTTCGTGATCGCCTCCGTCCACATGTCCCGTGACGAGAACGGCTGGTTTGACCTCTTTTACATCGACGGCGACCGTGACGACGCCTATTACCACGCTGTCATCGACGCCTATCTGGAGCAGGAGCTGAAGCTGGCCCAATGGGGCCGGTTCAGCGTGCTGGGCCATCTGACCCTGCCTATCCGCTGCATCAACGAGCTGCGGGGCAGGAACATCTCCTTCCGGCCCCACATGGCGCAGGTGGAGGAGATCCTCCGCACCATCATCCCCAAGGGGCTGGGCATCGAGTGCAACACCAACCGGGGCAATACCCCGCTGCCGGACGCCGATATCCTGACGCTGTACCGCCAGCTGGGCGGCGAGATCATCACCCTCGGCTCCGACGCCCATATCGCCGAGCATCTGGGCTGCGCCATCGAGGCGCGGCAGGAGCTGCTGCGGCAGTGCGGCTTCCGCTATTTCACCACCTTTGACCGCATGAAGCCCTCATTTCAAGCGCTTTAACAGGAACCTACACCATACAAACGACCATCAGGAGGAACATCATCATGAAAATTGCCATCGGCTGCGATCACGGCGGCTATCTGCTGAAGCAGGACATTCTTATCTGGCTGGAGGAGCACGACTACGAGTTCGAGGATTTCGGCTGCTACAACACCGAGAGCGTGGATTATCCCGTGTACGGCGAGAAGGTGGCCCGTGCCGTGGCCAGCGGCGAATGTGACAAGGGCATCGTCATCTGCACCACCGGCATTGGCATCTCCATGTCCGCCAACAAGGTCAAGGGCATCCGCTGTGCCCTGTGCGGCGACAGTTACAGCGCCGAGATGACCCGCCGCCACAACGACGCCAACGTGCTGGCCATGGGCGCCGGCATCGTCGGCCCCAATCTGGCCAGGAAGATCACCGAGGTGTTCCTGACCACCGAGTTCGAGGGCGGCCGTCACGCCCGCCGCGTGGGCCTGCTGGATAACATCCAGCCCTGACCATGACCAAGGGCTATCATAACTATCGCGGCCGGGGCCGCAAGCGCCGCCAGCAGATCGTGCTGGCCGTGGTACTGGTGGCGGTGATCCTGGCGGCGGCAGCCTTTCTGGTGATCCAGAACTACATCGTCTATGACGACGCGGGCAAGGCCCACATCGAGTGGCCCTTCCGGAAGGAGGAGCCGCAGCCTGACCAGCAGGAGCCGGGTGTACCGGATGGCGAGGTGACCATCGACTATGTGGACACCGGCTACGCGCCCCATCTGGAGACGCTGCACGCCCAGATGCTGGAGACCAATGTTCTGCGGCAGGATCCTCAGGCGGTGCTGGACAGCCTGACGGAGAACGCCTTTGCTGTGGAGACCAAGCGGGTCAACGGCTCCATCACCTATACCACGGCGGTGGAGGTGCCGCAGCAGGTAGACGTGGCGCAGTATGACACCATGGCCAATCTGCAAACCCTGCTGGCAAGCGACGCCTATTCCATCGCCCGTATGTCCGTGTTCTGCGACAGCTACTTCGTCCGGGCCTACCCCGACGCGGCCATGCGCGTGGAAAGCGGAAGCTTCTGGTACGACGCTGCCAGCATGGCGTGGCTGGACCCCAGCAATCCGCAGGTGCTGGTGTATATCACCACACTGTGTCAGGAGTACGCCCAGCTGGGCTTTGACGAGATCGCGCTGGATTACTTCAGCTATCCCACCGCCGGACGGCTGGATTCCATCGCCGGTCTGGAGGGTGTGGATAAGGTGCAGGTGCTGACGGACTTTGTCCAGAGCCTGCGGGCCAACCTGCCGGACGGCGTGAAGCTCAGTATCGTGCTGCGCAGCGAGCCGGCCGCCGATTTCGGCCTGTCGCCGGAGATGCTGGCGCAGAACTTTGACCGCATCTATCTGGAATCCGGCGTAGATGCCGCGGCGCTGCGGCAGCAACTGCCGGAGAAATTCGACGCCGATACCCGCCTTGTGCCCATCGTGGCTGCACCGGCGGAGACCGGCAGCTATCTTGTGAAATAAACAGAAAGGACATCCCTGCGGATGTCCTTTTTGCTTATTTTAGTAAAGCTTTGGTATACGTACCGGTATTCTGCCCAAAAATCCCGCTGATATTTGTATACTCCTGTGTGAAAGGGCTTCTTGCAATCGGGAGGGAAATCCCGTACAATGAAAATATGCCAAAAATATCCACATGCCTGAGGGCCAACAAGGAAAGAGAGGATGCACATGACAAAGAAACGACTTGCCTTACTGCTGAGCCTGCTGTCGGCGCTGTGCCTGCTGACCGTCACCGCATGGGCCGATGCCCCGGCCGCCCCGGATCAAGCGGCGGTGTATGAGCTGGTGGGCGATATCACCCTGCAATGCCAGGAGCAAACGGATCACAACCGGCTTTTTGATGAGATCTACACCAGCAGCTTTGAAACCACCGAGGTGACCGAGGAGAACGGCGTATACACCTGCACCCTGACCATTCTGGGCGAGCCGTTCTTGAGCCGGTTCAATTTCCGGTATGAAGACCACATTATGTCCGGCGCAACGACGGTCAGCCTGCCGCTGACCTATGACGCGGACAGATGGGTCGTTACCGACACCAGCTTCCAGAAGGATTCGCTGGTGTTCACGACCACCTGCAAGGAGCCTGCCGCGCCCACGATGGCAGAGCTGGAGAAGATGCCGCTGCGGGCCCGTGTGTCCTGCGATTGCTGCAGCGATGACAGAACATATGACGTGGCGCCCGATGCGCTTGATCTGAGTGGCGGCTGGATCTTCTGGTCGGACTTCGATGACACATGGGGCTATTGCATCCCCTTTGACCCGACGGCCAGCCTTATGCAGTACAACAAGGATACGGGCGCTGCGCACCTGCTCAAGTGGAACAGCCCTATCGCGCTGCTGTACGAGAACGGCGCATGGACGTATGTGAAGGAAACCGCGTCGTCGGATGGTTACGTTTCCGTCGCCGCAGCGCCCACGATGGACGAGTTGAAGAGCATGGGGCTGAAGATCGGCGTTTCCTGCACCGGCAGCAGACACGCCGCCAAGAGCGACTTTGCGCTGCCCTCCGCTGACCAGCTGACCTATACGCTGGTGTGGAACGAGACCGGAGGGTACTATGAGACCCGCATTTCGCTGACCCCAGTCGCCGCCGACAGCTATGTGACCCAGTACGGCAAGGCGGTGGGTACCACCCATACCCGGAAGACCACCGGCTATGTGACCGTTTACTGGTACAGCAGACCTGACGTAAATTCCCTTAGAAACGGCATCGCGGTGCAGACCGAGACCGAGCCGCCCGCACAGTCCGAGGGCTGGAAGCTGGACAGCCAGATCATCAGCATCACCGCCCAGTGTGATAAGCCCATTATCGTCCCCACGGAGGACAAGAAGATCACTTCCGCTAAAACCTTCGATGCCGGTATCGCCGCCTACATGGGACTGAGCATTCTGTCCGTGGCCGGTACAGCCGTAGTTTTCCGCAGGAAGCGCGAGCAGTAAACGAATAAACTAACAGAAAGGACATCCCTGTGGATGTCCTTTCTGCTATTTCAGTGAAGAGAGAATAGGGAAGAGTGAAGAACGTAGGTATGCCGCACAGTGGCACGCCACAAAAATCTTCACTCTTCATTCTTCTCTTTTCGTTCTTATTTGATGCCAAATAATTTCTTCCCGTTCTCCATGGTCAGCCGGGCCATTTCCTCGGTGGTCATGCCCTTGATCTGGGCCAGCTTTTCCGCGATGTAAAGCACATTGCGGGAATCGTTGCGCTTGCCCCGCATGGGGACGGGAGACATATATGGAGAGTCCGTCTCGATCAGAATACGATCCGGCGGAACCATCTCCGCTACCTCCACGGTCTTGCGGGCGTTCTTATAGGTCACAGGGCCGTCGAAGCCCAAATACCACCCCAGCGCCAGCAGCTCATGGGCCATCTCCACGCTGCCGGAGTAGCAGTGGAACACGCCCCGCAAAGCGGGATACTCCTTCACGATGGCCAGCGAATCGCCGTGGGCGTCACGGTCATGGATAATGACCGGCAAATTCAACTCCAGCGCCAGTTCCAGCTGGGCGCGGAATACCTGCTGCTGAAAGTCCCGCGGCGGGTTTTCAGCCCAATAGTAGTCAAGGCCGACCTCGCCGATGGCCACCACCTTGGGATGCTGCGCCAGCTGCCGCAGCAGGTCGATATGCTCCGGCAGGGAGTCGCCGCAGTTTTCCGGATGGATGCCCACGGCGGCGTACACATGGGGATGCCGCGCCGCCAGCTCGACAGCCGCCTGAGAGGACGCCAGCGTGCAGCCGGGGTCGATCACCAGACCGTCGAAGGCGGCAAGCACCGCGTCACGGTCGGCGTCAAAGGCCTCATCATCGTAGTGGGCGTGGGTGTCGAACAGCGTCATACCAGCTGTACCTTGCCCATCTCGGTATCGTCGATGTACTGGGCCTTCAGCTCCCGCAGGCGGGCCATGTGGGGCTGCTGCATGTGGACACGCTGGTGTTCCTCGGTCTCCCACTGCTCGATCAGCAGCACCACGTTTTCCTCCTGCGCGGAGAAGTAGTAATCATAGCGGATGCAGCCCTCCTCAGCGCGGATGGTGGTCAGGATGCCCTCGGACACGATGTCGCGGACGTAGTTTTCCCGGCAGCCGGGTTTGGCGGTGTATTTTACATATAGTGTCAGCATTTAAAATCACGCTCCTTTGCGCCTATTGTAGCGCAAAGGAGCGTGATTGTCCATATTAGTTTAGGGTTTGACGAACTTAGCACAGCTTCGCGCCTGCGGGGCGGGCGGCACAGCGCCGCCTGTGGCGGATGAAGCGTGCCGTCCGCTAGGCCGCGGCCCGGTCAGCAGACCCGAATGGGGCGGCTGGCCGGTCTGCCGCAACGAGGGACACTGCCGCAGAGGTCATCTTCGGAGCTGAGCGGGTTCAGCAGAGCTTTGCGCCCGCCGGCACACTGTCGTCAATGATCATCAGGTGCAGCTTCTCCTCGCCCTTTTCCTTGTGGACGGCGGAGATCAGCATGCCGCAGGAGGGAATACCCATCATCTTGCGGGGCGGCAGGTTCAGGATGGCGATGACGGTCTTGCCGATCAGATCCTCCGGCTCATAGTACTGGTGGATGCCGGAGAGGATGATGCGGTCGGTGCCGCTGCCGTCATCCAGCGTAAACTTCAGCAGCTTGTCGGACTTCTTCACCGCTTCGCAGTTCTTGATCTTCACGGCGCGGAAATCGGACTTCAGGAAGGTATCGAAGTCCACCTCTTCCTCCACATAGGGCTCCAGTTCCACGGCAGGCAGGGCGGCCTTCTTCTGGGCCTCCTGCATGGCGTTCAGCTCCGCCAGCGCCTTCTCGGTGTCCACGCGGGGGAACAGGTTTTCGCCCTTGGCCACCTGCGCCTCGGCGGACAGCGTGCCCCAGACATTGGCCTTTTCCCAGGTGCGATCCCCGGCGGAAGCGCCGATCTTCACAAAGATCTTGTCGCAGCTTTCCGGCATCACGGGGGTCAGCAGAGTGGTGCAGACGCGGATGGTCTCCAGCAGGTTATAGAGGACGGTGGCCAGACGGGCGCGCTTGCTCTCGTCCTTGCCCAGCACCCAGGGCGCGGTCTCGTCGATATACTTGTTGGCGCGGTCGATGACCTTGAACACCTCGTCGATGCCGTTCTGGAGCTGCAGCTTCTCCATCTCGGTCTCGTAGCGGTCGCGGAGAGCGCAGACGGTGGCCTTCAGATCGGCGTCCTCGGGAGCGTCCTCGCGGTCGGCGGGCAGCTTGCCGCCGAAGTACTTCTCCACCATGCCGGTGGTGCGGCTGACCAGATTGCCCAGCTTGTTGGCAAGGTCGGTGTTGATGGTGGAGATCAGCAGCTCGTTGGAGAAGTT
>CAVBAZ010000207.1:0-9828 GCA_963593515.1 Bacteroidaceae bacterium | reverse complement strand
ATATCCCACTGGATAGAGGGCTTATCGCCACCGGTATGAACATACTGGAAATACTCCACACCGCCGGAATCCTGCACAGCGGCCGGAGCGGCCACCTGATAGGCGGACACCGGAGACGGGAAGCTGAAGGGGCAGACCAGCCGCACCGCCACCAGCGCCCACAGTAGGCAGGTGATCCACCGGGGCGCCTTTTTCAGCAGCAGCCGCAGCACCAGCACCGCCAGGATCAGCCATCCGGCGGCCACGCTCATGTTAGCCAGCTTCACAAAGACCTCGTTCATGCTTAGCCCTCCCCTGCTTCGTCGATCATCCGACGCAGCTCGTCCCGTTCCTCCTCCGTCAGCTTCCGGCCCTGGGTAAAGGCCGCGATAAACGCCGGCAGCGACCCGTCAAAGCTGTCCGCCACATACTGCTGGCTCTGGCGGGCGTAAAAGTCCTCCCGGCTCATTTTCACCGTCACAAGGCCGCCGTCGTTCTGAAACAGCCCCTTGTCACACAGCCGCCGCAGCACCGTGTGTACGGTGGTGCGTTTCCAGCCCAGCTCCGCCTCGCCCAGCTTCACCAGCTGAGAGGACGTGACCGGCGCGGTGCGCCAGATGATATCGGCGAATTTCGATTCCACCACGCCCAGCTGCAATTCTGCCATCCTACATCCCTCCTTCATGCGACTACAACATGTAGTCTTTATAGGTAGACTACACTATGTAGTCGCACTTGTCAAGAGAAAAAGCGGTTTTTTTCAAAACCGCTTTTTCGTCACACGACGTCTCCAGGATCGCTCACCGGCTCATGTCCACCCAGATGGCAGGGCGGACATATTCGCCCTCATAGGCGCGCGCTCCCTCGCCTGTACCGCCGCCGGAGTGTACGCCATCAGGGTGGTCGCTGCCGTCGGTGCTGCGCAGCCACCAGTCCGCCGCACCGGGGGCGGTGGCGTTCCCGGCCCACGGGTTGGCCGACAGAGCATAGGCCGTATATTCGGCGGCGGTGGCCGCCTCGTTGGCAAAGTAGGCGTACACCTCCGTATTGCTCAGCAGGAACACCCGATCCTCGGTGGTGATGGGGCCGCCGCTGCGGCGGAGATTGCCGGGCGAGGTGATGACCGTGGTGGTCAGCAGCCGCTGCTGTTCATCAGCGCTGAAAGCGCTGTTAAGGAAGGTCGTGTTGAGCCACTGGCGCAGGGTGCTGCTCTCCCATGTAAAATGCTCCGTCACCGGCTCATAGAGGGGCATGAAGGACTGATAATCCAGCGCGTACTTGCTGATCAGCAGCGCCTTGTCGCCGTCACGATCCAGCACCAGCCATTCGATAGGCTCCTTGCCGTTGCCGGTGTCGCCGTCCTGCTCATAGCTGCCGAAGGTATAGGTCTCCTGATCCGCCTGCCCCAGATAGCGGCCGTCGCCCTCCAGCCAACTGCGGAAGCCGGTGTCCAGAATGTTGTAGAAGTACCCCGTTTCGGCGGTACGGATCACAGCGCTGCTGGTACTGAAATTCAAATTATTCCGCTCAAATACTTCTTCGTAGAAATACAGCGTACTGTCGCCTATCGTCAGCCAGGCCACCGGCTGATAGTCCGATCCGTCGAACATCTCCGCCATTGTGGCCGCATCCTCCACCGGCTGCCAGCTCGGCGACCGCAGGAAGCGGGCAAGCACCGGAGCGGGGATATCGTCGTCCGGATACGCTACGTCACCCTCCAACCACATCACGTCGAAGGTATCCATTTCGTCCGCCTGCCTGGCCAGCTTCAGCAGCAGTTGGTCGGTCTGCACAAGTGCCTTCTCCACCTCGTCAAGGTGCATCTCCCCCATGCCGTACCAGCGGATGCCGTTACTGGCGGTGATCTTGACGCCATCCGAGGGTGCACCGGCGTAGAAGCGAAGGGCGATGTCATTGTCCACCTGCACCATCAGGTAATAGTCGTCATCCGAGCCGTCGTCCGCCTTGCCCTCCGACTGGAACGTCCAGTCGGCGTTTGACAACAGCTTGCCCAGCGCCCGTCCGGATACGGTCGTGACGGTGCCGTCGAACTGCGTCACGGTCACATCGTCCATCTGATAGGCCAGCGTCGCCACATTCCGGTAGTTTGCAAAAGACAGGTCGGGCTCCTCGTTCGCCGGCCCCTTGGGGTCAGTCAGGAAGCACACCGCCACCGCGGCGCATATGACCACTGCCGCCAGCACCGCCCAGAAGGCGGGCTTTTTCCCTTGCAGCACGGCCTTTATGCGGGTCTTGACGCTCACCTCGCCGAAGGCCAGCGGGCAGGCGGCCACCCAGCGGCGGCCCCGGCTGCAATCCAGCAGTGCCTGCGAGTAAACGGCCCGTTCCTCCGCCGCCATGTCCCGGACTACCCGCTCGTCGCAGGCCAACTCCATGTCCCGGCAGAACAGGATATACGCCGCCCACATCAGCGGATCATACCAATATACCGCCAGCAGCACGAAGCCCAGCGGCTTCCACACATGATCCCACCGCCGCAGGTGGGCCCTCTCGTGCCGCAGTACGCAGTCCCGCGCCGCTTCGTCCATGCCGGAGGTCAGGTAAATGCGGGGTCGGAACACCCCCAGAATGAAGGGCGATTTGATGTTGTCGCACAGGTACACGTTGCCCTCCAGCGGGATCGACGCCGCCACATCCTCCCGCAGGCTCACATAGCCTGCCAGCGCCGCCATCACCATGATATAGATGCCGATTGCCCACACGAAGGACGGGAGATTCATGTCAATAAAACGGGATGTCGCCGGAGCCTGTGCCGCCGTATCCACGGAAACCTCCGGCGCGGAATCATCCACCGTGCTTGGCGTAACGGTGGATGACGATACGCCGGGCAGCAGTGTGGCAGGCCGGTAGCGGACATCGCCGCAGAAACCCGTATCCTCAAAATACGTTACCTTTCCGTTGGCGTTAACGGCATCACCCGCCAGCCGGTAGACCGACAGGTCGGAGTGCAGCATCACAGGGCACACCAGCCGTATCGCCACCAACGCCCACATGGCGCACAGCACCCACTTGGGCGCGATCTTCTTCAATAATGGCCGCAGCAGCAAGATCGCCGCGATCAGCCAACTGGCGGATACCGCCAGATTCAATGTGCCGACAAATAATTCACGCAAGGTATCCACGCTCAGCCCTCCTTAATCCCTTTGGCCCTGCGGCCCAATGATGGAAAAATCAATAATATAACCCTCTGCCGCCGGATCGTTCAGCAGGATCGGCGTCAGCTCGCCGGTTTCGGTGTGGTAGGCGTACAGCCCGCCCGTCTCCGAGGTTTTCTCGCCCATGATCAGATACCATGTTCTTCCACCGTCCACAGTCCGGTAGCCGTGCTCCCGTACCTTCTTCGCCGGAGAGGGCGGCTCCGTCGGTTCAAAGGACGCGCTGCCATCGTCCGCGAAGGTCAGGCGGTAGAAATGCCGCTCCGTGACCAGCACGCCCCTCTCGTCATCAAAGCTGTCGTCCGTGCGCTCCACCAGCAGTTCATTGTCCGACAGCTGCACCGCGTCGTCAATGAAGCTGCCCAGCAGCAGACTGACGGTGTATACCCGGTTCGGATCTTTGGCCAAATCGTCTTTCATCAGCGCCACATAGGTGTTGATCTCGCTTTCAAAGCGGTGGTACGCCTCGGAATACCGCTCCGCCTCCACCTGATAGATGTTGATAAACGACCCGGTCTGATAGTTGTAGTTCAGCGGACTGCTGCCGCTGGTATAAAGGGTCGGTTCCTCCCCGTTGACCTCCGCCGCATCGGTGAAGGTACGGCTTTTCAGATCGAACCGCGCCGGCAGGATGGGATGCTCCGCCGTCACCGCCATGACCAGCAGCGTGTCCGGATCGATGAGGGTGATCTCGTTATAGGAGACATGCTCTGTCTCAAGGAGCGTCTCCTCCCCCGTGGCGATATCATGGGCCCACAGGCTGTCGTTAGAGGTCAGCACCCCCGGTTCCGCCCTTCTGGAATAGTAGATAATGCCGTCGGCCCTCGATACCACGCCGCTGGCATACCGGGCGTCAAAGGGAATGACCGCTTCTTCGGTCAGCTGCTGCGTCTCAAGATCATAGGCGTAAAACACCATGTCCCGGCCGGAAGCATTCTCTGCATTGTTACAGCCGTATGTGATAGACAGATACGGCCCGTCGCCTGTCGGCTCCGTCTTATGTTCCTCCTGCGGCGCTGTGCCGCAGCCGCTCAGCAGCGCCAGCAAAAGCGCCGCAATGACGATCCGCTTTCCCCTGTGCTTCATCTTTCCTCTCCCATCGCCCTGACAGGCGCACTCCTGCTTCTCAGCCCTTCCGGAACGTGTCGATCATCTGCTGGATCTCCTCAACCTCCGCCGCCGACAGCTTCTTGCGGGAGGTGAAGGCCGTGATGAAGGCGGGCAGCGACCCGTCGAAGCTCTCCTCCACGAACTGCTCCGACCGGGCGGCGTAAAATTCCTCCTGCGTCATCACCACAGACACCAGACCGTCCTCATTTTTGAAAAGGCCCTTTTCGCACAGCTTCCGCAGCACCGTGTAGGTGGTAGGCTTCTTCCAGTTCAGCTCCTTCTGGCAGATCTTCACCAGCTCGCCGGAGGGCAGCGGCGCGTAGTGCCACACCAGCTCCGCAAACCGCAGCTGCACCTCGCCCAGCTCCAACATCTCCATATCGCGTTCTCCTTTCCAGTTTATCCGCAATAAACCGTTTTGTTGTTTTGAGTTTATCACGAGTAAACCAATATGTCAAGCGGTATTTTGCGCAAAATAAAATATCCTGCCCTCCGGTGCTCCGAAAGGCAGGATATCCGATTTATTTGGCATACAGCAGCCCGATCATCCAGTTCAGCAACCGGCCGGGCAGGATACGCACCAGAAACACGAAAAACTTGTAGCTGGCACCAATGGTATAGATGGGCTTGACGCTGCCCTTGGCGGCCACATTGGCGATGAACCGGCCCGCTTTCGCCGGATCCATGCCGGTCTGCTCGTCATGCTCCATCCGCTGGACGGAGCGGCCGATGCGGCCCTGATACACGTCGTCGCCGTCAATGACCTTTTCCCGGGCGGCGGTGAAGCCGGTCTTGATATCGCCGGGCTGCACGGCGCACACACTGACGCCGAAGGGCCGCAGCTCATTGGCCAGCGCCATGGTATAGTCGTTGACCGCGGCCTTACCGGCGCTGTAAAACGCCTGAAACGGAATCGGCACCGGCGCGGCCACGCTGCTGAGATTGATGATCCGGCCGCTGCCCTGCTGCCGCATGATAGGCACCACACAGCGGTTCATCCGCACCATGCCGAAGAAATTGGCGTCAAACAGGCGCTGGGCCTCCTCGGTGGTGGTAAACTCGATGGCACCGGAAATGCCGAAGCCCGCGTTGTTGACCACCAGATCGATGCGCCCTTCCGCCGCCATCACCTGCTGCACAGCGGCTTGCAGCGTCTCCTCTCTGGTGATGTCCGCCACGATGTGGCGCACATCCGCCATACCCTCGGCGCGGCGGCTCAGTTCATAGACGGTATAGCCATCCGCCTGTAATGCCAGCGCCGTGGCGCGGCCGATACCGGAGGTGCCTCCGGTGACGATGGCGACTTTTTTATCCATGGCGCTTCACCATCACATCCGAAATGATATCCATGGCCTCGTCCAGCAGCGCCTCGGTGTGGGTGGCCATGTAGCTGGTGCGCAGCAGCGCCTCGCCCTCCGGCGTGGCAGGCGGCAGCGTGGGGTTCACATACACGCCCCGGTCGTAGATCTCCGCCGCCGCTTCCAGCGTCCAGTAGGTCTCGTAGGTATACAGGGGAATAATGGGCGTAGGCGCTTCCAGCGCGCTCTCCCGGATCTTGATGCCCCGGTCGGTGAAGCCCTTGCGGGCGTACAGGCTCAGATCACGCAGACGCTCCGGCAGCTCGGGGTGAGCTTCCAGATACCGCAGGGCCGCCAGCGCCGTGGCGCAGTTGGCAGGCGGGATGGAGGCGGAGAAAATGAAGGGGCGGGAAGCGTGGCGCACGAACTCCGCCACCTCGGCGGATGCCGCCATATAGCCGCCCAGAGACGCCAGCGACTTGGAGAAGGTGCCCATATAAACGTCCACCTGATCCTCCAGCCCAAAATAGCTGGCGGTGCCGCGGCCGCCCTCGCCCAGCACGCCCAGACCGTGGGCGTCGTCCACCATGACGCGGGCGCCGTACTTTTTGGCCAGCGCACAGATCTCCGGCAGCTTGGCGATGTCGCCGCCCATGGAGAACACGCCGTCGGTGACGATCAGCACGCCGTTTTTGCCGTCGATCTTCTGTAAAATGCGCTCCAGCTCCGCCATGTCGCTGTGGCGGTAGCGCAGCATTTTGCCGTAGCTCATCTGGCACCCGGCGTAGATGCTGGCGTGGTTCTCCTTGTCGCAGATCACATAGTCGTGGCGATCCACCAGCGCGGAAATGATGCCCACGTTGGACTGGAAGCCGGTGCCGAAGGTGACCACGCCCGGCTTGCGCAGGAACTTGGCCAGCTCCGCCTCCAGCTCCAGATGCAGCTCCAGCGTACCGTTGAGGAAACGGGAGCCGGAGCATCCGGTGCCGTACTGCTCCAGCGCCTTGATGCCCGCCTCGACGACCTCCGGCTGGATGGTCAGGCCCAGATAGTTGTTGGAGCCCAGCATGATGCGGCGCTTGCCCTCCATGGTGACCTCCACATCCTGGCGGGACTGCAGGGCATGAAAATAGGGATACACACCCTTTTCCTTCAGCTCGCTGGCCAGGGACGGCGCGTAGCATTTTTCAAAAATATCCATTGTGCCTCCTTGTGGCATGTAATAGTCCATATTATGTATGATATTTCATTATACTGATTTGATAACACTTTGTCAATTTTCTTTTTCTTCCCGTATGCATTGGTAAAAAATCCCATTTTCGCATTTGTCAGCGCTGCCTGTTTTTAACGGACATGATGCGGCGCTTTCCGCAAAAAATAACGCAGTCACCGGTGACAAATCAGACGAAGCGCGGCAAGCGTTTTGTCAGGAAAGGGTGATCATTTTGTATGAGACGCGAAAAAAACGATGGTTTTCCCTTCTGTGTTCCTGTCTGCTGGCACTGTCCCTTATCTCTCCCGCATGGGCGGCGGAAGGAGAGCGCACCCTGATCCCGCTGGGCAAGGCAGTGGGCATCAAGCTGTTTGCCGACGGCGCGCTGGTGGTATCTCTGGAGGGCAGCGACACCCTGAAGGTGGGCGACCTTCTTCTGAAGGTCAACGACACACGGGTACAGTCCACGGAGCAGCTGCAGACGCTGCTGCAAAAAAACGGCAGCATGCCGGTGTCTATGCAGGTGCGGCGCGGCGAGCGTCTGGTCACCTTCACGGATACGCCCCAGTGCGGAAGTGACGGTGTTTACCGGCTGGGCGCGTGGATCCGCGACAGCATGGCGGGCGTCGGCACGCTGACCTATTACGACCCCCAGACCGCCAGCTACGGCGCGTTGGGCCACGGCATTACCGACGTGGACACGGCCCAGTTGATGAGTCTCAGCAGCGGCTCCATCATGGAGACCACCGTGAGGGCGGTGAAAAAGGGGCAGAAGGGCGACCCCGGCGAGCTGAAGGGCGACTTCACGGTGCAGCGTGACGTAGGCACCCTGACCGCCAACACCAACGGCGGCATTTTCGGCAAGGTGGCGGACGCCGGATTTATCGAAGCCACGCAGGCCATCCCCGTAGCGGCGGCCAGCGAGGTAAAGTGCGGCCCGGCCACCATTCTCTCCACCGTCAGCGGCAGCGAGACGAAGGAGTATCAGGTGGAGATCATTCGGCTGTATACCAGCGGTCAAGATACCCGCGACCTGATGCTAAAGGTCACCGATCCCCAGCTGCTGGCGGCCACCGGCGGCATCGTACAGGGGATGAGCGGCAGTCCTATTCTGCAAAACGGCAAATTTGTAGGCGCTGTCACCCATGTCCTGATCGACGATCCGTCCCGGGGCTATGGCATTTTGATGGAAAACATGCTGAAAATGACAGGATAACAGGAGGAAAACAACATGCGGTCTTTGCTGATCCGCGACACCACCCGCGAGGAGCGGGAGGAGATCGTCCGCCGGGCGCTGAGCGCCTGCGGCGGCAGCTGTGACGGCTGCAACGGCTGCGGCAACTCCGGCGGTGGCCGGGTGGAGACCATCTACCAGCCGTATATCGACGGCGAGAAGGAGCTCTCCCAGATCAACGAGGAGTACGCCGCCAGCCGCGGACTGATCCGGTAAAGCGGAGACGGAACAGGCGGGGTATCACAGTGCGGCAGGCACTGTGATACCCCGCGGCTCACTTGACGTTTCAAAAAATATCTCCTATAATGAAACAAAACACCGTTTCATTATCTGGAGGGGATATCGTGCCGAAAAAGGACTTACTGGCCGCCATGCGAATGGGCGAGCAGCTGACGCTGCGCCAGCAGATCATGCTGACGCTGCAATTGAGCATCCCGGCCATTCTGGCCCAGATCTCCTCCATCGTCATGCAGTACATCGACGCCGCCATGGTGGGCCATCTGGGCAAGGAGGCCTCCGCTTCTATCGGACTGGTGGCCTCCAGCACATGGCTGATGGGCGGCCTGTGCCGGGCGCTTTCCGTGGGCTTTTCCGTCATGGTGGCCCAGCGCATCGGCGCGGGAGATAATCGGGATGCCCGCAATCTGGTAAAGCAGGGGCTTTGCTCCGGCGTGGCCTTCGGACTGCTGCTGGCCGCCGTCGGCGCGGCGCTCTCCGGCGGGCTGCCCCACTGGCTGCGGGCCGATGCCGCCATCTGTCCCGACGCCACGGCGTACTTTCTGGTCTTTGCTCTGTCGCTTCCCTTCGTGCAGCTGAGCCAGCTGTCGGCGGGGCTTTTGCAGGCCGGCGGCAACATGCGCACGCCCAGTATCCTGCTGGTGCTGATGTGCGGACTGGACGTGGTCTTTAACGCGCTGCTGATCTTCCCCACCCGGCAGATCGGCGTGTTTACGCTGCCCGGTGCCAACATGGGCGTGGCCGGTGCGGCCTTGGGTACGGCACTGGCCGAAGCCACCATCGCCATCATCATGTGCGTGATCCTGCTGCGCTCGCCGGTGCTGGGCCTGAAACGGGGCGAAAAACTGCGCTTTATCCCCGCGCAGCTGCGCCGTGCTCTCACCCTCAGCGTTCCCGTGGCCATTGAGCAGGCGGTCATGACCAGCGCACAGGTGGTCACCACCGGCATCATCGCGCCGCTGGGTACGGTGGCCATCGCCGCCAACTCCTTCGCCGTTACGGCGGAGGCGCTGTGCTATATGCCCGGTTATGGTGTAGAAAGCGCCGCCGTGACACTGATCGGCCAGAGCGTGGGCGCCAAGCGGAAGGATCTTGTGACGCGGCTGGGCTGGGTGACGGTGCTGCTGGGCATGAGCATCATGCTGGCTGCCGCCGCCATTATGTACATACTGGCCCCGTGGATCATCGGCCTGCTGAGTCCCGATGAACAGGTGGTGGCGCTGGGCACGCAGGTGCTACGGATCGTGGTGTTTGCCGAGCCGCTGTTCGGCGCGTCCATTGTGGCCGCCGGTGTTTTTCAGGGCGCGGGCAATTCCCTGCTGAGCTCCGTGCTGAACTTTACCAGCATGTGGGGCGTGCGCATCACGCTGACGCTGGCCATGGTACCTCACTGGGGCCTGCGGGGCGCGTGGATCGCCATGTGCATTGAGCTGTGCTTCCGGGGTGCGCTGTTTCTGTTCTTCCTGTGGCGGAAGAAGTGGCTGCCGAAGGAAATGCTGGACGCCGCGTAGGGACGGTTTTCATTCCGCGGGGCGATGTGGGCATCGCCCCCTACGGAATTCTATCGCACCTGTTCGTAGG
>CAVBAZ010000206.1:0-2994 GCA_963593515.1 Bacteroidaceae bacterium | reverse complement strand
GATATGGGCAAGGTGATCGGTCGTCAGGGCCGCATCGCCAAGGAGATCCGCACCGTGGTGCGCTCCTACGCCCAGCGTACAGGCGCCAAAGTTTCTGTGGATATCGTTGACTGAAACAGGTCAATCAAAAACCAGGCATCCGTCAGGATGCCTGGTTTTTTCTATCTTTTTTTACAGCACGCCCAGATGCTCCAGCAGGATCTTGATGCCGATGAGGATCAAAATCGCGCCGCCTACGAACTCCGCCTTGGACTTGTAGCGGGCGCCGAACACGCTGCCGGCCTTGACGCCGACGCAGGAGATGGTGAAGGTGGTCAGGCCGATAAGACAGACGGCCAAGACGGTGTTCATCAGCTGGCTGGCGGCCATGATCTCCACCGGCACGCAGGCGAAGGTGATGCCCACCGCCAGCGCGTCGATGCTGGTGGCTACCGCCATCAGGAACATGGTCTTGACATCCAGCGCGGCGGAGGAGTTTTCCTCCTCCTTGCTGAGAGCCTCGCGGATCATGTTGCCGCCGATCAGCGCCAGCAGCACGAAGGCGATCCACGACGCCACAGCGTTGATGTACTTTTCAAAGCCCGCGCCCAGCAGATAGCCGATGAAGGGCATCAGCGCCTGAAAGCTGCCGAACCACACGCCGCAGATGGCGGCGCTGCGGAAGGTGACCTTCTGCATGGCAAGGCCCTTGCACACCGACACGGCGAAGGCATCCATGCTCAGCCCCACCGCCAGCAAAAACAGTTCCAACAAACCCATGATTACATCCTCGCATCCATATAAAATGAGCGGATACGACGCGTATCCGCTCATGTAAGCACTTGCTAACCTGAGACACATACGGCCTTCCGACTGTATGAGTCTCATCAATTAAGGTATACCAGGCGTTTGCCAGCATGTTGGCATACCGCGCATAGGCTGCGCCGACTACTCCCTCAACAAATGTAGTATAACAGACAGAGGAGGGAAAGTCAACTGCGAAAACGCGGAGAATGGCTTGAGGCTTGTGGGGGATTTCTGCTTTTCGGATGGATTCTACGATTTGGGACATAGATATTTTTTCAGAACGGAAAAAAGAATGCACCCAATACCAGCGCCGCCTATGTTTAATAAAAGATCATCGATATCTACAGAGCGCGTTTCAAATATTTGAATGAACTCGATTATGAATGCACAGCAGATGCCAGCGATAAAGGCTTTCTTTGGATTCGCTTTTTTTGAGGCCAGCAGAAGAAACGTGAGGGGAGATAGCATAAGCAGATTTCCGATGGTGTTATATGATCCGTAAAGAAAACCGTGATTGAAAACGCTGATGATGCTTCTGAATGGAACCAGATTAACGGACGAAAGGCCTAAACCAACCCAGACCACAATACTGCTTTCAGGGTTTATGTCATTTTCTGGAAAAAATGACATAGACGGAATGATAGTAATTTTTGCTAAGATAACAAGGTATAGAGAAAGAATAAATTTAGGGAGACTGATAGGAAGGATCCCATCTTCGAGGATATATGAAACTTTTTTTGCTTTTATTGTCCTGATCGTGGAAATAAGGAAATAAAAGAAAATAGTAATAAGGAGCAAAGTAGTTGCTTTTGTCAGGGTCGTCCAAAGGTCATATATCATTTCAGCTATCGCAGTGTTTTCACAAACAATTTGAATATATTGCTTCTCCATATCTTACCTCCGGAATATTTCACGATTCCTGTTCCATCATTTTTTGTGCTATAGAGACACATTCATCTACGCTTTTGGTAAAAGCTATTCCGAATGCTTTCGAGAAAACCTCGTAGATCACCATACCGTTTTGTTCTTTGCTATGTTGAAATTTTAATAAAATTTCCCTGCTCTCGATGTCATATTCATCCGGCGGAGCATGGTTCAACAGGCCTATCGGATCCCACTTGTCAATTTCTTTTTTTATGATCTCAAAATTCATTTTGTCACTCATAGAAGAATTGTCTGACTCCAAATTCATGTCTTGCCATAGTTGTTGCCCTCACAAGTTGAAATTTGATTATTCGTCTTTCGGAGAGTTGAACTTTGAAATAATTACTCCCGTGCAGATCACGATTTCAAAAGCAAGGAAGAACGCTGCGCCAATGATAAGGGCTTCTGTCGGAGTAAGGCCATTAAAGAGCTTAACAAAAAGAGCAAGGAATCCCCACTCGACAGCGACCACCACGAAACCGATCAGTATGTATTTCCAAACATCTTTCATACCATTGCGCCCCCTCATAATCTCGAATAGTTAAATCACATTTTTCTCCAAAAACTTTTCCATCAAATCAATGTAGTGTTCCGACTGAACGATGAAGCCTACATGCCCGCCCGGAACATCGAGAATTTCTGCATCCAGCTTTCTGAACAGATCCGCCAGACGGTTTTGATCCTCTTTTTTGAACATGTCTTTCTCCGGAAGGAGAACCTGTATCCTTCCCCGCAGATACTCGAAATCACTTTCTTTGAAAAGCGGATAGTCCTTCAGCATATACACGCACTTAAAGCTGTGAATAAACCGCTGCTTATAGTTCAGGTCAGAAGCCACGACCTCATAGAACCCTCTGCCATATTTCCGGTCCTCTTCCGACTCACACGCCAAAAATCCCGTGCTCTTTTTTAACAACAGGTTCAGTTCTGTTTTTGCGGGGACCAGTTTCAGCAAAAGCAGGAGTATCGGCGTTGAAAAGCGCTCCTTTTGGATGTCTCTGACATAATCGGAATCTATCGTCAGGGTGGTCGTCAGGATCATGGTCAAAACAAACTCCGGGTGTCTTTTCGCAAAGATCTGGGCATATACACCGCCATCACTTGCACCGATCAAGATCACTTTTTCAATAGACAATGCTTTCAATAGTTTTGCGGCAGAGTCGATCTGTTCGTCCGCGTCAGCGGTATGGAACGGATACTCATAAATCAGGAATCTGTATTTCTTCCCCAGCCTTTCGGCATACGGCATCCACATTTCCTGCATCTCTAATCCGTTGAAAAAGA
>CAVBAZ010000205.1:0-5115 GCA_963593515.1 Bacteroidaceae bacterium | reverse complement strand
GACATCTGAATCTCGTCTACAAAGAGATAATATTGGTCTGCACTGTGTTCTACGATCTCCCGGACATGAGCCGCAAGCTCCAATGGATTGCGATAGCGAATATCACGGGTCAAGTCCAGTTCAAAGGACAGAATGTGATCTTCGGCAACACCCTCACCGAGAAGGTAGCTCTTAAACAGATTGCGAAGCAGATAGGACTTGCCGCATCTGCGAATACCGGTGATCACCTTCACCTGACCATCCCACATAAAGGAGATGATTTTCTTCAAATAGCGATCTCGTTTTATTTCCATAACCCAACCTCCATTGAAAACTTGCTGGTATTATCGTGCTACTTTTCAATGGATAGTATACGTCAATGCAAGAGAAAAATCAAGAAGTTGATTGAAATGTTTACAGGCAAACCCGACAACATTTCAACACGCAGATGTGTCCTGATAAGAGAAGTACTTTCCACCTGTACGCCCTGCTTTCCTTGCGGTACAATAAACCTGTACTTTAGGTGAAAGCATAAAGGACGGAGCAGAGCAGGCACGGGCGAGAAAGGAGGTAAGTTTTCTTTCTTCGTTCTGACTAAGACTTGAAGTATGTAAAAATATAGGACATCAAGAAGACCGTAATTGCCTTTCGGGGCAGTTACGGTCTTTTTTCATTGTCCGGAAGAAAGGAGATTTCAAAATGAATGGCACCCATAAGAAGTAAGCTGATGGAACTCAGCTACAGTGACCCCAAATTTCAGATCCGACTGACCGGCTACGCGGATACCGTTATCATTGACAGCGGTGCGCAGCAGACGATCAGCGCCATTCGCTTCGGCGGATATCCCGAAGTCGTTCGGGCTCTATCGGACGCCATATACGGCGGCGCGTCGGTGGAGCTGAAACAGGACGATACGACTCTATATCTGGATTGCAGGCCCAAAGGCTACCGACGGCTGCTGTCCCATGACGGGATATATGCCGTTGCGACCCTGATGGCGAACGATGACAGCCAGACGGAGAAGAATACTGCCGAAGACAGCGAGGAGGACGCCCCCGAAAACCCACGCAAATGCTATATCTTTTGCCCGCCCGGAGACCGTGCGAGTCTGTTCGCTGAGGTAGACCGGAAAACTGCCGCGCCGCTGATCCCTGAGTTTCAGGACTATGTGCTGGATTCACTCATTGCCAGCGGTGATCTGCGGCAGATGAAGGTATTTTCCTTCACTGAGCGCATGGAAGCATGGTCGTTGACGTTGCTGCCAGAGGATCGAAACGTAACGGACATTCTGGAGCAGGGGCTCAAAGATGGGCGTATCACCATTCCTGGTGCTATTCCAGATGCGGCAGACGGCTTTGCGGAGGTAAACAGCGTGACCAGCTATCTGAATACCTTTGGCGTTACTGTGGCGGACCGTATCCGCAGCCAGTTCGTTCCCAAGTTCGATCCGGCGTCGGAGCCGCTTTCGGAAGAAATACTGGAGATCAACGATTACATCCACGAAAAAGCCGGTTATTCCCTCTATGATGCCCAGCTTGCGGTGACGGAGGCTGTCAAACGGCAGCTCTGCCAACACAAAATGGCACTCATTGTGGCGGAATGCGGCAGCGGCAAGACCAAGCTGAGTGCGGCAGCGGCAGGAGCTTTGAACGCACTCAAAAGACTTGGAACCAGCAAATCCTTCAACCTTGTCATGTGCCCTTCTCACGTCACAGGCAAATGGGTACGGGAGATCGCAGAAACGCTGCCGGATACCTATGGCATGGTGGTCAAGAGTATCACCGACGTGGATCGGCTCTTTGACCTGTACCAGCGCGGAGATAAAAACGTATATGCCGTTTTCAGTAAAGAACGTGCCAGAGACGGGTATATGCGTTATCCTGCCGTGCTATGGAGCCGCAGAAAGCGCGGCTTTGTCTGCCCGGACTGTCTGGAACTCATTGAGATGGAGACCAGCGGCGACGGCACAAGATACATGGTGCCTTCGGACCAGTTTTTCTTCCAGAAGGAGCATCTGGCAAACCACCTATGCCCTCATTGCGGCACACCGCTTTGGGCGCCGGTCAATGACCGGCGTCAAATGCCGTGGATAAAAATTGGTGGGTATGGTTGGGTGTTCCGGCCACAGGCTGCTATGCACCTCAACCGCACGAAAAACGAACACATTCTGGATCAGCTACAGCAACTCGTGGAGCATCCGGAACGACCGTATTGCATCAAGGGTGCGCACCGCCGCTTTCCGCTGAGTACCTACCTCAAGAAAAAGTACCGTGGACGGATCAGTAGCTTTCTCTGTGATGAGCTGCACGAGTACAACAACGACAGCGGGCAGGGCGACGCTATGGCGGAGCTTTACGGCATCAGCCGGAAATTCATCGGTATGACCGCAACGTTGATCAACGGCTACAGCTCCGGCATTTTTCATCTTCTGTACCGTATCGTCCCCGGACTGATGCAAAAGGATGGAAAGTCCCACGATGCACCTTCCCGATTCGATGCGGAATACGGCGTGGTGGAAAACACCTATGAGATCACCGATGCGGACTATAATTCCAACCGCCGCAGTACCAAAAGCAAAAAACGCTCACGGCAGCTGCCCGGTGTTTCTCCGCTGGTGTTCTCCCGCTTCTTACTGGAGTGTACGGCGTTCCTGTCGTTGTCCGATATGGGCAAGGATCTTCCTGATTACGAGGAAATGCCCATACCTCTGACGATGCCAAAACCGATCGAAGAGGCATACAAAGAAGCGGAGCGGGAACTGACGTCAGTCCTGCGAAATGACCGTAAGGCAGCCAATAAGATATTGTCCGCCTATCTCAACCTGCTGACGGTGTATCCGGATCAGCCCTATGACCAGCCGGAGATCGTCCATCCTATTACCGGCTGCACTATCGTGAAGCCGGAGGATATGGCAGACTTCCAGACCGTCCTCCCGAAAGAGGAAAAGGTGCTGGAGATCGTGCGCGCCAAGATCGCCGCAGGCGAGAGAGTAATGATCTACACCAGCTGGATACGGACAGATACCCAGCGAAAACTGCTGGGACTGCTGCGTGAGGAAGGTATCCGAACGGAGATTCTGGGCACACAGATCGTCTCCGAAAAGCGGGAGGATTGGCTCAGTAAGAGGCTGTCCGCAGGCGTACAGGTCATTATTACCAACCCCAAATGTGTGGAGACCGGTCTTGACCTGAACGCTTTTACGACGCTGATCTTCTACTCCATGGGCTATAACCTGTTCACCTTACGGCAGGCGTCACGCCGGTCATGGCGTATCAACCAGACAGCGCCGAGAGTCGAGGTCTATATGCTCTACTACGCCGACACCATGCAGGCGAAGGCGATAAAGCTGATGGCCTCTAAGCTGGCTGTGGCCGGACTGATCGAGGGGACTTTCTCTGAGGAAGGACTGGCGGCCATGAGTGACGTGCAGGACATGACCTCGCAGATGGCAAAGGAGCTGATGCTGGGCATCAAGGACAACGTGGAGGATATTGCCGCCACCTTCAAGAAGATGGCCATTATCAACCCGCACCGCGCAGTAAAGCAGCTTCCGGAGCCGGTCACTGTTCAGGAAGAAAGGGTGGTCGAAGTACCGCAGGCCGAAAGTGTCCGTGCCGCAGACACCGCAGTGCGGCAAGCGCTCTATGATGGCCTGCTGCAAACATCAAGAACCGGCAGAAAACCGAAACACACCGAACTGGAGGACCAGCTCAGTATGTTCGATACTGCCGCGTAAAGGAGGAATATTTTTGAATTTTACCATTGACAGAACGGCGTTTCTGACTGCCGCCAAACGTACCGCGCAGTTGGTGCCGTCCGCATCACCGTTAGAGGTGCTGAAGTGCGCGTTGCTGGAGATCGACACAGGGACGCGCTCCCTGCACATGACCGCCACCAATATGGAGGTGACGCTGCGGCAGGACGTACCGTTGCTGGCCTATGAGGGCGGTGATACCACATTCGCCATTGATGCCAAGCTGCTCTCCGCCATGCTCGCCAACCTTCCGGGGAATACGGTGGAATGCTGCAAGGGTGACAAGGATACGCTGGCACTATCCAGTGACCATGCGTACTATCAGGTGCCGGTAACCAGCGGCAAAGGCTTCCCGCGCATGAATATCCCCATTCCCGAAGGTATGGTGAAGCTCGGCGGTGTACCGTCCATGGTACGCCGTGCGGCGTTTGCCACAGACCCGAACAACAGCACTATGCCCCTGTTGCGCTGCGTAAACCTCCGCCTGACCGCTGATGGCCTGCGCGCCGTTGGCAGCGATGGCGTCTGCATCGTTTCCGCCAAGGGGGATAAGCAATGTACCGGTGACCAGGCGTTTCTTATCCCCGCTGCCAATCTGGAGAAGTTGGCCCAGCTCTGTGAGGAAAAGGACACATTTTCCGTTGGCATGGCCGACAGGCAGCTCGTCTTTGTGAAAGAGGGTTTTCAGTTTGCCGCACGGCTCATGCACGGCAGCTATGTGGACACGGACAGTCTCATTGCGGGGACACAAAACACATTTACGGTGCTAAGCGATTCCGAGGAGCTGCGCCGCACATTGCAGACGGCCACTGCCGCCTGTATGGACAACAGGACGATCCTGCACTTTGACGGGGATCGGCTGACCCTTCGCTGCTCCGGCGAGGCCGGTTCCTCCAACGCGGCGTTGACGGTCATTCCCCTGACGGGACAGCCTGCCGGGGACTACTGCTTTGCGGTGGATCGGCTGGAACGCTGCCTGCGGGCACTGCGCGGCACCGTTACGCTGGGCATCGCCCAGACGGGAATGCTGACGCTCTCCACGGAGGATGCGTTCTATATGCAGACGCAGCTCCGCATGACCGCGTCGAAAGCAAAGCCGGCCCGCAAAAAAGCCGCAAAGGCTGCGTAAGGGGGCGTGCGATTGGAGATACCCCATATTTGCCGATACTGCGGCGGTATTGTCCGCCTTGTGCCGGCAGAAAACGTCTACGGCGATTCTGCCGTGCGGCTGGGCCTGAAAGGCGAAAAGCTGTATCAATGTCAGAACTGCAATGCCAGAGTAGGTTGTCACAAGGGGACGGTTCGCCCTCTTGGTGATCTGGCCAATGAAGTGCTGCGTCTCAAGCGCATCGAAACCCATCAGGTTTTCGATGCCTATTGGA
>CAVBAZ010000204.1:0-6974 GCA_963593515.1 Bacteroidaceae bacterium | reverse complement strand
CTTTATCCCGTCCACGACACCCCCGCCGATGGTTTTCTGCGGGGCACGGCGGAGTCTCTGGACGCCATCAACCGCGTCCGGGCTGCCCGCGACCAGCTCCGGGCCGCCATGGACGAGGATGTCCGTCAGTGGCACGACGAGGTACAGGAAAACCGTCTCCGCGCACAGGAAAACCGGGAGAAATTGCAGGAAAAGCTGACGCAGCTCCGCCAGCGGATCGACCGGTATCTGTAAAAGGGCTTGCGGTATGTGCCGTGTTATGATACCATAAAGATATCCCGCCCGATTCTGGGCATTGAATCAAAAGGAACCAGAAACATATGAATATAAAAATTTCCGCAGACAGCACCTGCGACCTGTCCCCTGACCTGATCGCCCGCTATGACATCGGTATCTCGCCCCTGTACATCGTCCGGGACGGCGAATCGCTGGTGGACGGCGTGGACATCACCCCCGACGAGATCTATGCCCATGTGGAGGCCGGCGGCAGCATGTGCTCCACAGCGGCGGTGTCGGTGTACGACTATGAGGAGTTCTTCCGCAAAGAGCTGGAGAGCGCCGACGCGGTGGTGCACTTCCACATCTCCGGCGACATGTCCGCCTGCTACCAGAACGCATGCATCGCGGCGGAGGAAGTGGGCAATGTCTATCCCGTGGACGCCCGCAATCTCTCCACCGGCATCGGCCTGCTGGTGCTGGAGGCAGCGGAGCTGGCCCGGAAGGGCGAGCTGACCGCGCAGGAGATCCAGCAGCGGATGAACCAGCGGCGTGAGCTGCTGGACGTCAGCTTTGTGGTGGAGCAGCTGGGCTATCTCCGCAAGGGCGGCCGCTGTTCCAGCGTGGCGGCGCTGGGCGCCAATATGCTGTCCCTCCGGCCCTGTATTCAGGTGAAGGACGGCAAGATGGGCGTGGGCAAGAAGTACCGGGGCGCCTACCAGAAGTGCCTGCTGCAATATGTGAAGGAGCGTCTGGAAGGCCGCGACGACATCGACACCCACCGCATTTTCATCACCGAGTCCGGCGGCTTCACGCCGGAGGAGGTGGCCGAGGTCGAGGCGGCGGTACGCAGCTATCAGCCCTTTGAAGAGGTGCTGCACACCCGCGCCGGCTGCACGGTATCCAGCCACTGCGGCCCACGCACACTGGGCATCCTGTACTTCCACACGAAATAACAAAGAAAGGACACCGGTTGGTGTCCTTTCTTTGTTAGTGAAGAGATAAGAGAGAAGAGTGAAAAGCTGCGGTATGCCGCCCTTGGCGGCATAATTTCAATATGTGCCAAACAACGGCACACCTCAGCTTTTCACTTTAACGATAAAAAGATGCTTTGTTATAGTTTCCTCTCGTAGCAAATTTCTTCCGTTTCAAAACAGGGCTTGACTTTGCCGTATGTGACAAATCCGCATGACTCATAGAATTTTCTTGCTCGAACGTTGTTCGTAAATACCCAAAGCATGACCTTGTCATAGCCGGCGGCTTTCATATCATCCATGATTCTGTTCATCATCTGGGTGCCGCAGCCTTTTCGCCAGTTGTCCTGCAAGCTGTGGATGCAGATAAGTTCCGCATAATCGGGCATATCATTGTCTCGCGCTTTACCCCACCAAGCAATACAATGAGGCTGAGAGTTCACCTCTAAAATATATCCATTGCCAATATTTTCATCGAGCAATTGCTTATACATTGCCGTAGCGTGAGTTAGATCAGTGGCCTGTTGAAGAATTTCGTTAGACAGAATATCCTGAAATGCAGCTTTCCAACTCTCGGTTTGAATATAAGCTAAATTCAATTCGTCGCCTTGCTGGACTTTTCTAATGAAACGATCCATACGCCTACCCCCCAATCACAATGTATATTCATTTGTCCATTTCCCAAACACTTGAGATTTCATATCAGGCAGGTATCCCATATCCTGATAGCCCAATTTTTTCAGCAGCGCCATGCTTGGCTCGTTCTCCGGCTCGGTGAAACAGATAAACGCCCAGGACGGGTATCTTTCGTGAAGCAGAACCATGAGCGCTGTCAGCGCCTCATAAGCGTATCCCCTGCGATGGTAATTGTAGTGAAACGTGTAGCCCATAGAGATCATGCCGTCTTCGGGCTTGACCACGATTTCACCGATCATTTCATCGGACTGCTTCAGCGCGACTGCCAGCATAAACGGAGCATCAACGGAGATCACATCATTTTGGCGGAGTTCGATCAGCCTGCGGATGCCATCAAGCTCTTTTGTTTGTCCGCGCTGATATTTTGCGCATATTTCATTGTTGCGGTAATCAAACATACGATCTGCATCCCTTGCCGCAACATTACGCAGGATGAGCCTTTCGGTTTCGATGACAGGCATATTTTTCTCCATACTTACAGGCTGATCCGATGTTGCGCTCATTCCGGCTCCCGCAGGGCCACAGCCTCCTCGGTAAAGGGCATATCCTGCAGATCCAGCAGCTTGGTGGTCAGCAGCCGGGAGAAATTGGTCATGACCCCGGTGGACAGCACGAAGCTGTTCACATCCGCTTCGTCCGCCGCCTCCGCCGCCAGCAGCTGGGCCGCCATGCCCTCCACCATGGACACGAAGATGCGGGCCGAGTCGGTGTACTGCTCCACAAAGGCTTCGTAGGTCTTTTTGACCTCCTCCTCCGTCAGTCCGTTGGGCAGGATCTTCTGGATCTCCGACATGGTCAGGCTCTGCTTCAACGCGCAGATCATGATGAGATACGCAATGTGGATGCGGCTGTACTTCTTTTTTTCCGGCGCGGGCATCAGCTTCATGCGGACATAGTTGTTGATGGCGCTGGTGGTGATGATCTGTTCCTCCTTCTCCTTCTTGGGCAGGAACGGCAGGTAGCGGCTCAGCAGCGTCAGCACCTGATCCATATAAAGGCCCAGCGTGGGGATCTGTTCCCATGTGGGCAGACGGTAGCTCTGTAAATAGTGGCTCCAGCGGCGCAGCTTGCCGGCCACCAGCCGGGAATCGTATTTTTCGTGCATGTGTTTTGTTCTCCCGCATGTGTATTTGTGGAAAGTATAACACATACTGTGAAAAATGACAAGTCAAACCGGCGCCCGCTCTTGACACATTCAAAAAATCATATATAATAATACGCATCATTAGATGAAAACGAGGTACGCATTATGTCCTTTGTGATAACCACCGATACATCCGCCAATCTGCCCACGGCCGAGCTTCAGTGGCACCAGCTGCGCCTGCTGCCCTTCTCCTATATCGTCAACGATATCGAGCATCAGTGCCTTGACCTGACCGCCTTCGACGGCGACGCCTACTATGAAATGCTGCGCCATACGCCCGCCAGTACCTCCATGATCTCCATGGAGCAGTACCGCCAGCTGTGGCAGCCCCTGCTGGAGAGCGGCGAGGATGTGCTGCATGTGGGCATGTCCTCCGGCATCAGCGGCGCGTATCAGTCGGTGGTGATGGCCGCCCGCGAGCTGCGGGAGGAATATCCCGGCCGCCGTCTGGTGGTGTTCGATACCCGCGCGGCATCGCTGGGCGAGGGCATTCAGGTGCTTCACGCCGCCACCTGCCGCGAAGCGGGCTATACGCTGAATGAGACCATCCGTGAGCTGACGGAGCTGCGCGCCCGTGTTCGTCAGGTGTTCACGGTGGACGACCTGATGCACCTGCGCCGGGGCGGCCGAGTATCCGCCGTCTCCGCCGCCGTAGGCACCGCATTGCGGATCAAGCCCCTGCTGAAAGGCGACGAGGCGGGCCGCATCGTGGTGTTCGCCAAGGTGCAGGGCCGCAAGCGCTCCGTCCGTTCGCTGGCGGAGAATTTCGCCGCCCATGCGGAGCTGTCGGGCCGCTGGCCGGTGGGCATTGCCCATGCCGGCTGCCGCAGGGAAGCGCTGGAGCTGGCCGCCATGCTGAAGGAGCACGATCCCAAGGCCCGCATCATCGTCGTGGACTACGAGCCGGTCACCGGCAGCCATGTGGGCCCCGGCGCACTGGCCATGTTCTATGTGGCCCGTCAGGACGACTGACCTTCGGCGATTTGCCGGAGAATTTCTGTTCTTTCTCTGCGGACTTTGTGTGTCCTGCACATAGACACAATGTCGTGAATAAGCCTATAATAATAGTAGACTTTTGAAGGAGAAAATACCGTATGATGCTTCGCGCCTGTTGTGATAGCTGTCTGTCCATGTGTTGCATGGGCAAGCTTTGCCGCGCGTATATGGGTCATACGTTTTCTGTCCGTGCCGCATAAGCGGGCGCGGAACCTGTGGTAATAACGCAGAGGGTGTATGGCACACATACACCCTCTGTTTTTTTGCACATATCATTATATTGAGAAAGAGAAAGGACAGACAATATGGGTATCTATCATTCCGCGGCGCAGCTGGTGGGGCATACGCCCCTGCTGGCCGTTGACAATTACGCTGCCACCCGAAGCCTTCCCGCCGTCATTCTGGCCAAGCTGGAGAGCTTCAACCCCGCCGGAAGCGCCAAGGATCGCGTGGCGCTGGAGATGCTGCGTCAGGCGGAGGCCTCCGGCGTGCTGCAGCCCGGCGGCACCGTTATCGAGCCCACCTCCGGCAACACCGGCATCGGTCTTGCCGCTATGGCTATCTCCAAGGGTTACCGCGTGATCCTCACCATGCCCGCTTCCATGAGTGCCGAGCGCCGCGCGCTGCTGAAGGCCTACGGCGCGGAGCTGGTGCTGGTGGAGGAGGGCGGCATGGCCGGTGCGGTAGCCAAGGCGGAGGAGCTGGCAGCCGCCATTCCCGGCAGCTTCATCCCCGGCCAGTTCGATAACCCCGCCAACCCCGCCGCCCACTATAAGACCACCGGCCCGGAGATCTGGCAGGATACGGAGGGCCATGTGGATATCTTCGTGGCAGGCGTCGGCACCGGCGGCACCATCAGCGGCACCGGCCGCTATCTCAAGGAGCAAGATCCTAACGTCCGCGTGGTGGCGGTGGAGCCCGCCTCCTCGCCCCTGCTGAGCCAGGGCCATGCGGGCCCTCACGGTTTGCAGGGCATCGGCGCCAACTTTGTCCCCGGGAACTATGACGCCTCTGTGGTGGATGAGATCCTCACCGTCACCGACGAGGAAGCGTACCGCACCGGACGCCTGCTGGCCCGTACCGAGGGCATCATGGCGGGCATCACCTCCGGCGCGGCCCTGTGGGCCGCCGATGTGCTGGCCCGCCGCCCGGAAAACGCGGGCAAGACCATCGTGGCGCTGCTGCCGGACGATGGCAGCCGCTACCTGTCCACACCCCTTTGGTCGGAGGAATAAACCATGTACGAAGATCACATCTGCACCGCGGCCAAGATCATGGCCGAGACCATGAAAAATGCTGATATCCCCATGTACGGCGCACGTCTGCGCCTGCCTGACCGCAAGGCCATCATCGCCCTGTTGAAGGAGATGCGCCAATTGCTGTTTCCCGCCTATTTCGGCGACCCCGCCATTATGACGCTGGCGGCGGCGGACTATGCCGCCCTGCTTCTGGAACGCATTGAGACCGGCCTTGCCAAGCAGATCGCGCTGGCCCTGCCGCCGGAGCAGGAGGATCAGGCACCCCGTATCGCCCGTGAGGTGGTAGATCAGCTGCCCCGCATCCAGCAGCTGCTGCTGACGGATATCGACGCCATCTTTGACGGTGACCCCGCCGCCCAGAACCGTGAGGAGATCGTGCTGGCCTATCCCGGCCTGTTCGCCATCTTCGCCTACCGGGTCAGCCACGAGCTGTACCTGCGCCATGTGCCCACCATCCCCCGCATGATGTCCGAGTATGCCCACAGCCGCACCGGTATCGACATCCATCCCGGCGCGCAGATCGGCAGCTATTTCTTCATCGACCACGGCACCGGCATCGTGGTGGGCGAGACCACCGTCATCGGCGACCATGTGAAGCTCTATCAGGGCGTGACGCTAGGCGCGCTCAGCCCCCGGGGCGGCCGCGCTCACAGCAGCGGCAAGCGCCATCCCACCGTGGGCAATGGGGCCACCATCTACTCCGGCGCGTCCATCTTCGGCGGCGATACCGTCATCGGCGAAAATGCCGTGGTGGGCGGCAACGCCTTCCTGACCGAATCCGTGGCGGATAACGCCCGCGTGGTCATTCGCCCGCCGGAGACCATCATCCACAATCTGTAAAAAAAAGCGGGGGTACACTCCCGCTTTTCTTTTCCCGCTGCGGAATATTTTGCCGTCTGCCCCGGCACACTAGCCAATATTCGCTCCGCGTCGGTGAAACATTTTCGCCCGCTGCCGCGTTATAAGGGTGTACACGATTCATCCAAGTCTTGACAAACAGGACTACATGGTGTAGTCTGAAAGCGACCACACCGTGCTGACCTGACAGGAGAAAGCATTATGGCAGAATTACTCGTCAATACCGGGGCCATTCTGGACAACTACCGGCGCTATGCCGCCGGGGCCGATCAGGTGATCCCCGTTCTCAAGGGCAATGGCTACGGCCTTGGCGCCGCAAAGCTGCGCGATCTGCTGCGGGGCGAGGGCGCGACGCTGTTCGCCTGTGCCACCGCCAGTGAGGCGCTGTCTCTGGCCCAGCCGGACAGCGACCTGCTGCTGCTCAGCTGTGCCCATGACATGGCGCAGCTGCGTGCGCTGCTGCAGCGCCGGGTCATCGTCTCGGTGGAGAGTCTGGCGCAGGCACAGGCTATCGACGCCCTGCATATGGACGCGCGGGTGCATCTGGCGGTGGATACCGGCTTTGGCCGCTTCGGCTTCCACCCGGAGGAGCTGGACGCCATGCGTCAGGTGTTCGCATTGGACAACCTCCGCGTCTGCGGTATCTTTTCCCATTTCAAGGGCCCCGTTGCCGCCCCGTCGCAATATGCTTGCTTCACGCAGGTGCTGCTGGGGCTGGAGGACTGTCCCGTGGGCCTGCGGCATATTGCCGCCACCCACACGGCGGAGGTGCCCCAGTACCGGCTGGACGCCGTGCGTATCGGCTCCGGACTTACCGGCGTCGGCGGCGGC